>JAYRNL010000059.1:0-13616 GCA_041912235.1 Cyclobacteriaceae bacterium | reverse complement strand
GGAGTTGGATTGAAGCCACCCCACCGGAGGTAATCCTGCCCAGTGCTGGCTGCTGTAGCCCGACTTTGATCCTGGAACAGAAGCCAATAGCCACCTTCAAGCGACCCGGGCCGGGTACCACTCCAAGGCGTGGCCATGAATTCAAAATCCCGGTAGTCTGCCAACAAATCCTCCGTTTAAAGTGACTTTTGGCCGTTGAGGGGGTTAAACCAAACGAGTGTTTGACGGTCAGGGAGTTTTTAATGGAAAAAAAGGGGTTTATTTGTTTGGAAACAGACAAAAACTTTAATTTTGGCCACTTCAAGAACGGACCTAAACCTTAAACCATGAAAAAACAATTCTCGATTCTCGCTATTGTTTGCACCCTCCTGTTTGGAGCGCTTGCGTCTTATGCGCAAGACACGGACACGACCAAAGCCGCTGCTCCTGCTGAGCAGCCCGCGGTATCAGCCAGCACCGATGAGGTCGCTGATCAACCCGCCGAACAGTCGTTCCACCAGCTGGTAAAAGAAAAATTCATCGAAGGTGGCGCAAACTTCATGTGGCCTATCCTTATCTGCTTGATTCTCGGTTTGGCAATCTCCATTGAGCGAATCATCGTGCTCAACCTGGCCACCACCAATACAAAGAAATTGCTTACCCAGGTGGAAGACGCCCTTCAGAAAGGCGGTGTTGAAGCAGCCAAGAATGTTACGAAAAATACCCGGGGACCTGTCGCCTCTATCTTTACACAAGGTCTCATGCGCGCCTCAGAAGGTGTTGACATGGTTGAAAAGTCAGTAGTCTCTTACGGAGGCGTTGAAATGGGTAAGTTGGAGTCAGGATTGATCTGGATTTCACTCTTCATTTCACTCGGACCCATGCTCGGATTCTTTGGAACGGTTGTAGGGATGGTGTTCGCTTTTGATGCCATCGAGGCAGCCGGTGATATTTCTCCCCAGGTTGTGGCCGGTGGTATGAAAATCGCCTTGATTACAACGGTAGGTGGTCTGATCGTAGGTATGGTGCTCCAGATTCTTTACAACTACCTCGTGTCCAAGGTGGATAGCCTTGTCAATGCGATGGAGGATGCATCAATCTCCTTGATTGACCTTTTGGTTAAATATAAAGCTGCTAAGTAATGGATCAGTCTTGCATAGATTTTGGGATCAGCGACTTCGGCTGTAGCCTGATTTCGGGAGGGTTGTATTTCGGGTACCTGCTATTTATTGTAGCAGTAATCGCCCTGGTGGTACTCCCTTTGATGAACGCGATCAAAGCTCCCAAGGAGTTGATGCGTTCGGGCGCAGGAATCCTCGCGCTGGTGGTTGTCTTTGTTGTATCCTATGCCCTTTCCGGCGATGAGGTGACCATGAAGACAGCTGCCCTCGGAACGACAGCCCAGGGCTCAAAGATGATCGGCGCAGGCTTGATCATGCTCTACATCGTATTCTTCGCGGCTGTTCTTGGTCTGGTCTATTCCTTTTTCCATAAAGCGATTAAGTAATGGCTCGTCCCACGCCTGAAATACCTAACGCGTCAATGGCGGACATTGCGTTCCTCCTGCTGACGTTCTTCCTGGTGACAACCACGATCGCCAACGATCGCGGCTTGAGCATCCAGCTTCCTCCTCCGCCGGAAGCCGTGCCGCCGACGGACGTGAAGGTATCGGAACACAACATGTTCAAAATCCAGATCAACTCGTCCGACGCCCTCCTCGTGGAAGGTGAGCCGATGGCCGATGTGACCGGCTTGAAGGACATGATCAAGAAGTTCATCACCAACTACGGGGCCGATCCGTCGTCTTCCGACAACCCGGAAAAAGCTATCGTGTCTTTCAAGACAGACCGCGGCACGTCGCACAGGCGGTTCATTGAGATTCTCGATATCATCCAGGGTGCGTATTACGACATCTATGCCGACCGCGCCGGGGTGACCAATGCGCGTTGGCGTGAACTGTCTTCTGACCTTTCCAGCCCTGAAAACCAGGCGCTGTATGACAAAGGCCGCGGTCGTCGCCCGGATGGAACCATCGAAATTCCGATGCAACTTTCCATTGCCGAGCCGACCAAGGTGGGTAACTAACTAATTATTGAGCATTCTGACCTATGGGAAAATTTAAAGGGAAGATCAAACCGAAGCAGGAAATTCCTACTTCCTCCATGCCGGACGTGGTCTTCATGTTGTTGTTCTTCTTCATGGTGACCACCGAATTGCGCGAAACGGCCATCGACGTACAACAACGGATTCCTGAAGCGACTCAAATGAGAAAACTTATGCGCAAGTCGCTGGTGGTGAACATGTACATCGGAGAGCCCAAAAAAATTGAGCAATTTGGCAAGGAGCCGAAAATCCAGGTGGAAGACCAGTTTATCGACACCAAGGATATATTGCTATGGGTCAACCGCCAGCGCGACATGATTGCTGAAAACGAACGTGACCAGATGACGGTATCACTCAAAGTGGATGAAGAAGCCAAGCGCGGAATCATCGCTGATGTGGAGACCGAACTCCGGAAAGCCAACGCGCGGAAAGTCCTGTATACTACATTGGCCAAGAAAGAAGAGTAGTCGTAGTGTCTAATCTTGAAGCGAAAGAGCCCCTGTCACCAGGGGCTTTTTCATTATCTTGAACCATGCCCGAGTCGATCCTGACGAAGAATGAACCTAAGGTCATCCGCGCCTGGTGCGTGTATGACTGGGCCAATTCAGTGTATTCACTCGTGATTACTTCCGCCATATTCCCTGTTTATTACCAGGCCGTAACCACGGGGCCCGGAGGTGAGGACGTTGTGGACTTTCTGGGTTTCTCGGTTTCCAATTCGGTTTTGTACTCCTGGGCGCTCAGCGCTTCGTTTCTACTCATCGCCCCGCTGCTTCCCTTGCTGTCAGGGATAGCCGACTATTCCGGCAACAAGAAGGCGTTCATGAAGCTCTTTGTTTATATCGGAGGGTCCGGCTGCATGGGGTTGTTTTTCTTCGTGGGTGCAAACATCGAATGGGGTATTATCTGCAGTATGCTGGCCAGCATAGGCTACGCCGGCAGTATCGTGTTCTATGATGCGTTTCTTCCGGAGATTGTCACCGAAGACCGGATGGACGCAACCAGTGCGAGAGGATATTCCATGGGCTACTACGGCGGTGTGGTCCTCCTGGTCATCAACCTGGTCATGATCCAGTTTTGGCCCTCTTTTGGCTTTGCCTCAGAAGGAACGGCTACGCGCTTTTCCTTCCTCCTCGTTGGCCTGTGGTGGATTGGCTTTGCACAATACACCTTCCGCCATTTGCCCGAAGCCCGCCGGGTGAAATCCGGCAAGCGCCTCATTTTTCACGGCTATCACGAATTGCTGAAGGTCTGGCAAAGCATGAAGGCTGAGCCTGATTTACGGCATTATCTTCAGGCTTACTTTTTCTTCAACATGGGCGTGCAGACGGTCATGTACCTCGCGGCCACCTTTGGCTCGAAGGAACTGGAACTGCCCGCTGCCAAACTGATCCTGGCCGTGCTCATTATTCAGTTTGTAGGCGCTGTCGGGGCACACCTTTTTGCGCGTGTGTCGGCAAAATATGGGAACAAGAATGCCCTGATGATGATGATCGGAATCTGGATTGTCATCTGCGTGCTCGCGTACCTGACGACCAACGAATACGAATTCTATGGTGTCGGAAGTCTGGTTGGCCTCGTGATGGGCGGGATTCAGTCGTTGTCACGGGCCAGTTACGCCAAGCTTATACCCGCAAGTTCCATCGACCACGCTTCTTACTTCAGCTTCTTTGACGTCACGTTCAACCTGTCGATCGTTGTGGGCACATTTACCTATGGATTGATCGACCAGCTTACAGGAAGCATGCGGTACAGCGCACTGGCACTGGCCACTTTCTTCATTCTCGGTATGTTGCTGTTGTCACGCGTCAATGCGCCCCAGCTGCGACGTCACGATTCGCGATCGGTGTAGTCGAGGATGTCAACCCTCAGGATGGAGGCCAATGCCTTCAGTTTCTTCACCACGGTCTCCTTGTTGCGGGAGGTCAGCAGATGAATCTTGTTCTTTTCTGAAATCCGAAGGTAGCCGTCATAGACAGCCACGTGAATGGTCTGGGTTGACATCATGGAATTCAGGTTCTGCCGCATCCTGTTCCGTTTAATGAACAGGTATTCGACCCGCTCAAAGCGATCCCATTCACCGAACTTTAACCCCAGCACCCATACGTAGTCGAGGTACACTTTGTCAACCATGTCAAAGCTGAGCCGATAGTGCGTGGTAATCAGAATGATGCCGAAGGCCACAAATGGTAATTTGGCCGCCAGGTGGCCGGGGATAAGGATGGCAAACAACAGCAAAACGCCAAGGGTTCTCAACGATCCCGGAAAGTACGGGGAGGTGTGGAAATCAATCAGCGTGGATTTGTCCATCCTTTGGTTAGTACAACAGATGCTTCACCGTCATGCCTTTGTTTATGAGCTGCCGTAGCGAGTCAATGCCGATCTTAAGGTGAAGGTCAACATAGCTGGCTGTTATTACCTTGTCGCTGGCCTCAGTTTTTACGCCGTCGGGGATCATGGGTTGGTCGGAGACCATCAGCAAGGCACCGGCGGGGATTTCATTGTAGAAGGCTGTGGAGAAGATCGTGGCGGTTTCCATGTCGATGGCCATAGCCCGGATCTTTACCAGGTAATCCTTGAAATGATCATCCCATTCCCACACCCTTCGGTTCGTGGTGTATACCGTACCTGTCCAATAGTCCTGGTTGTAATCCCGGATGGTGGTGGAAATCGCTTTCTGCAGCATAAACGCCGGCAACGCGGGGACTTCCGGAGGAAAATAGTCATTGGATGTTCCTTCTCCGCGAATGGCGGCTATGGGGAGGATAAAATCTCCCAGGCTGTTCTTCTTTTTCAGCCCGCCGCACTTGCCCAGAAAAAGACAACCCTTCGGTCGCACGGCGGTGAGACAATCCATGATGGTGGCGGCATTGGGACTTCCCATGCCGAAGTTGATAATGGTTATTCCTCCTGCGGTAGCGCTGCGCATGGCACGGTCCCTGCCGTGAACTTCTGTGTTATTCCATTCGGCGAACTTCAAGACATAGTTGTCGAAGTTCGTGAGCAGAATATACTCGCCAAACGCTTCAAGGGGGAGTCCGGTGTAGCGCGGCAACCAGTTTTCTACTATTTGTTCTTTCGTCTTCATTTCATGTACTTCGTTATATGACCCCCCTCAACCTTCCATCGTTTGATGTCAAAGTTAAGAAGAGTGAGGGAAAGGTCTTCATTTTCGACGGGGTACGTAAAAAGTATGTGGTGCTTACTCCGGAAGAATGGGTCAGGCAACATATGGTCAACTACCTGATCAACCATCGATTTTACCCGCGTGCGCTCTTCCGAATCGAGGGAAGCCTTACCTACAATACCCTCACGAAGCGTTCCGACATCCTGATTTACAACCGGGCCGGCAAGCCGTGGATGTTGATTGAATGCAAATCCTCCTCCATCAAGCTCAGCCAGCGCGCCTTCAACCAGGCCGCCATTTACAACATGACCGTCGGGGCGAGGTACGTGGCCGTTTCTAACGGCATGGTTCACTACTGCTGCCTGGCGCCGAAGCCGGGCGTGGAGCCTCATTTCATGGATGAGTTTCCAGAATTTGAGGAGGACCAATGATGTACCCATCCCTGTTCTTGTCTTTGATCCTGCATCGCCTGATCTCCCTAAATTCAGTTATCTTTGCACCCTATTTTTAGTAAAACGAGGAGATTTACGCATTTATGGAGGCCAGCAAGATCAGGAACATCGCCATTATCGCACACGTAGACCACGGAAAAACAACCCTGGTGGACAAGCTTTTGCATGCAGGACACCTATTCAAGGACCATGAGAACCCCGGTGAATTGATCATGGATAGCAATGACCTGGAGCGCGAGCGGGGTATAACCATCCTGGCCAAGAATGTTTCGGTACGCTATAAGGACTATAAGATCAACGTTATCGATACCCCCGGGCACAGCGACTTTGGAGGTGAAGTGGAGCGTGTGCTCAACATGGCCGACGGTTGCCTGCTCCTGGTGGATGCTTTTGAAGGCCCCATGCCGCAAACCCGGTTTGTCCTCCAAAAGGCCCTCCAACTTGGACTGAAGCCGATCGTGGTCATCAACAAGGTTGACAAAAAGAACTGTACGCCCGATGAAGTGCATGAGCAGGTTTTTGACCTGATGTTTGCACTCGACGCTACGGAAGATCAATTGAACTTCCCTACCTACTATGGCTCGGCCAAGCAGGGATGGATGAGCACCGACTGGAAGAATCCCACGACCGATATTACTGCCTTGATCGAGGGGGTAATCGAGCATATCCCGGCACCCAAGGTGGATGAGGGGGCCACCCAGCTCCTGATCACCTCGCTCGAGTATTCCAGCTACATCGGCCGTGTCGCGATCGGTCGCGTTCAGCGTGGCAGCGTGAAGGCCGGCCAGCCGATCGCACTCGTGAAACGCGATGGAAGCGGCTTCGTCAAATCCCGGATCAAGGAAGTGTACGTTTTTGAGGGCTTCGAAAAGAAGAAAATGGAAGAGGTGAAGGCAGGAGAAATCTGTGCCATCGTCGGAGTCGAAGGCTTTGAAATCGGCGATACTATTTCCGACATCGACAAGCCCGAAGCACTTAAATCGATCGCCATCGACGAGCCTACGATGAGCATGCTGTTCACCATCAACAATTCGCCGTTCTACGGCAAGGAGGGGAAATACGTCACAAGCCGTCATATCAAGGATCGCCTGGACAAGGAACTGGAGAAGAATCTCGCGATGCGTTTGGGAGACAGCGGTTCGGCCGACAGCTTTATCGTATACGGACGCGGCGTTCTGCACTTGTCGGTACTGATCGAAACGATGCGCCGGGAAGGCTATGAACTGCAGATCGGACAGCCCCAGGTGATCTACAAGGAGATCAACGGCGTGAAGTGTGAGCCCATCGAGGAATTGACCATCGACCTCCCGGAGAACGTAGCGGGCAAGGCCATCGAGACGGTATCCATCCGCAAAGGAGAGATGACCCACATGGAGCCGAAGGGCGACAGGATGATCCTGAAGTTCCTCATTCCGTCGCGCGGTATCATTGGATTACGGAACTACCTGATGAACGTTACGGCCGGCGAAGCGGTGGTGACGCACCGTTACAAGGAATATCAACCGTTCAAGGGAGAGATTCCCGGACGCATCAACGGGTCGCTGATCAGCATGGAGGAAGGTGAGGCCATTCCCTTCAGCTTGCACAACTTGCAGGACCGCGGATTCTTCTTTGTGGAACCCGGCGATCCGGTGTACACGGGGCAGGTAATTGGTGAGAACAACCGCGGTGGCGACCTCGTCATAAACGTTACGAAGACCAAGAAGTTGACCAACATGCGCGCCTCAGGTTCTGAGGAGAAAATGCGTATCGCACCGGCCACCAAGCTCACCCTGGAAGAAGCGTTGGAATACATCCAGAGCGATGAGTATGTGGAAGTGACACCCAAGTCCATCCGGCTTCGCAAGATCTTCCTGAACGAGAACGACCGTAAACGCGAACGCAACAAAGTATTGGTCAACGAATAGGTACCATGGCCAGGTCACTCGGAGTATTGTTCCTCTTGCTGACCATGGCGAGTACCCTTAGTGGCCAGTCTAAAAAGTGGAAATCAGTAGTAGCCGAGGCAGATACCTTGTATAGTCATGAGGACTATGCCGGTGCGGCTAAGCTCTACACAAAAGTTCTCGACGCTAATCCGCCAAAGAACGGCCGTTACGAGGACCGCAGCCTCTATGGACTGCTCTACAAGCGCGCCGTCTCCTATTACAGCATTCAGGAATTCGGGAAAGCTCTTACCGATCTGGACATGTTCGAGCCGCAATACCCGCGCTCACCTCAACCCAAACTGCTCAAGGCATTCATCTACCGTGAGCTTGATGACAAAGACAAGCAGCTGGAGTACCTTAGCGCCGCCATGGAACTCCAGCCCCCCAATCAGGATTTCCTTAAATGGAGAGGGCTGCTGTACGTTCAAAAGGAGAAGTTTGCTGAAGCCAGGCAAGACCTGCTCGCAGCGCAGCAGTTTGGTGATGATGCAGAGCTGGAGACCTATCTCGGCCTTTGCTATCACGAGGGAGGGTACGTGGACAGCTCCTATTTGAGTTTTAACAAAGCCATCGAGATGAACCCCCTGATGTTGGGCACCTACCTCTATGCCGGATCCGCCGCACTGGAGGATGGAAACTATGCGTTGGGTATGGAGTACATCGACCTGGGTTTGCGCATAGACAGCAAGAACCCTGATGCATTGTACTACAAAGGGGTGGCCTTGTTGGAACTCAAGAGGCCGGAAGAAGCGTGTCGGTACTTTAACCGGGCATTCTACGCCGGTTCCGATGATGCGGCCGATTACCTCGAGGAGTACTGCTTCAATACCGGCCGTTAGCCTGCCGTAATTTTTTTAACCGGGCTTCATGCCCTATTTTTACGCATGGCAGAGCAAATTCTTATCCTGGATTTCGGTTCCCAGTATACTCAGCTGATTGCCAGGAGGGTACGCGAACTGAACGTCTACTGCGAAATTCATCCGTTTAATAAAATTCCAACGCTTGACCCCTCGATCAAGGGCGTGATTCTTTCCGGCAGCCCCTGCTCGGTGAGAGACGCCGGATCACCCGATGTGGATCTTGCCCAATTTGGAAATGTGCCGGTGTTGGGCGTGTGTTACGGGGCACAGTTGATCGCTCATAAGACCGGCGGCAGCGTGCTTCCTTCCCACGTCCGCGAATATGGCCGCGCCAAACTCACTGCCGTCGACCATCACAATGAACTCCTCAAAGAGGTTTCACAGGACAGCCAGGTGTGGATGTCGCACGCAGACACCATCGCCTCCATAGGTGATCAGTACGAGATCATCGCCAGTACCTCAACAGTTAAAGTGGCAGCCTTCCGGAAGAAAGGCGAACCGGTTTATGGTATCCAGTTTCACCCGGAGGTCACCCACACCGTGGAAGGCAAGAACCTACTTAGAAATTTTGTGGTCCACATTTGTCGTTGTGCGCAGGACTGGACTCCCGACCTGTTTGTGGAATCAACGGTCAGTGCCCTGAGGGCGAAATTGGGCAACGACAAGGTGGTGATGGCCCTTTCCGGCGGAGTGGACTCCACCGTGGCGGCCATGCTGGTTCATCGCGCGATTGGAAAGAACCTGTATTGCATATTCGTAGACAATGGCCTGCTGCGCAAGGATGAGTTTGACCAGGTCCTCAAGTCATACACGGGGATGGGGCTTAACATCAAAGGCGTAGATGCGAAAGGAAAGTTCTATGCGGCGCTGGCAGGACTTTCTGATCCTGAAGCCAAGCGAAAAGCCATTGGCAGGACATTCATTGAGGTATTCGACGAAGAATCGCACCGTATAAGCGAAGTTAAGTGGCTGGGGCAGGGGACGATCTATCCTGATGTTATTGAATCCGTTTCGGTCAAGGGTCCATCGGTAACCATTAAGTCTCATCACAACGTGGGTGGACTGCCAGAGAAAATGAAACTGAAGGTCGTGGAGCCTCTCAATACCTTGTTCAAGGACGAAGTGCGCCTGGTGGGAAAGGCCCTGGGCGTAGATCCATCTATCCTGGGTCGTCATCCCTTCCCAGGCCCGGGATTAGCCATCCGAATCATTGGCGATATAACCGAAGAAAAGGTACGAATCTTGCAGGAAGTGGATAACCTCTTCATCCAGGGACTCAAGATGCACAACCTGTATCCAACCGTGTGGCAGGCCGGCGCGGTACTATTGCCGGTGCAATCGGTGGGAGTAATGGGTGACGAGCGCACCTATGAGAAAGTGGTTGCCCTGAGGGCTGTGGTTAGCGTCGATGGCATGACCGCCGATTGGGCCCATCTTCCTTACGATTTCCTCAGTGAAGTATCTTCGGAGATCATCAATAAAGTAAAAGGGGTCAACCGTGTGGTCTATGACATCAGTTCAAAGCCCCCGGCAACCATAGAATGGGAATAATGCGTATGAAGTCAACCTTGTTCAGTCGGAGAGTGACCCGGTTCATGCTTTGCATCATGCTCAGCAGCAGCATGGGCTTTGCCGGCTCGGCCCAGGACTTCAAGCGACAGTACAAAAATGCCCGGGATTTCTTTACTGAAGGCAAGTACAACCTGGCCATGGAGGCCTTCAAGCCCTTGATGGTCTACGACAAGAATAATCCGTATACCGAGTACGCTTCCTTCTACTACGCGATATCGGCTCACAAGCAGAATTACAGCGCGGTAGCACGCGACATGCTCCTCCAGATTCGTAAGCTATACCCGGAGTGGGATCAGATCAACGAAGTCAATTACTGGCTGGCCAAGATCTACCTGGATAAGGGAGAGTACTTCCAGGGCATGCGGATGCTGGGTGAAGTGAAACAGGAAGACTACCTCGAGCAACAGGAGATCGCCAAAATCAAGCGTCACTACCTTATTCGTATTACTGACCCGGAAGTGTTGCGGATGATGTGGGAGGAATACCCGGAAGACGCCGAGGTGGGAAAGTTCCTGGCCCGGGCCATTGCCCTGCAACCCTATCCTATGCAAGACCAGGACTTGTTGAATGCGGTGATTACCAAGTTCAATCTCCCCCGTGATAAATATGCCGGTCTCAGCGCTCCGCCTCCGGTTTTTAAGGATACCTATACCGTTTCTGTTTTGTTTCCCTTCCTCGCCGCCACCCTGGAACCAACGCCTAACAAGAAGCAAAATCAGCTAATCCTGGATTTGTATGAGGGGATGAGGATGGGTGTCGACAGCCTGTTCCGTCAGGGCACCAACATTCGGCTCCTGGCCTATGATACGGAGCGTAATCCCGCCGACCCGGAACGGAGCAAGGAGGTCATCGGGAAGTTGCTTCAGACGGAAGAGCTCAGGAATTCGGACCTTATCGTTGGTCCCATCTTCCGCGAAGAGCTTCGACCCGTGCAGGAATTCTCCAAGGACCGGTGGATCAATATGATCAACCCGGTGTCGAACAATTCCGAGTATATCGGAGACAATGCGTACGCCATGTTGTTTCAGCCTTCGCTGGAATCGATCGGTACCCGGGCTGCGGAACTTCTGGCTGCCCGTACCAGGAATAAGAAGTGCATGGTGTTGTACGGTGATGCACCCCGGGATTCGGTGATGGCTGCCAGCTTCCTCCAGCGCGCCAAAGACGTTGGACTGGAAGTGGTCTGGTCGGAGGAATTCAAAAAGGAGACGGCCGAACGAATAATCGCCATCCTGGCCAAGCCGACGGAATACGACGAGTTCAAGAACCCGATTCAGTTCACCATGAAGCTGGACAGCATCGGGAGCGTGTTTGTTCCTTCCGATAACCCGCTGATCTACACCAAAGTGATCAGCAGCGTCGAAGCGCGCGGGGATTCGGTGCTCATCGTAGGATCTGAATCGTGGCTTGACAATTCCTCGGTAGACCTGGCCAAATACGAAAAGCTCCACGTCATGTTCTCCGCGCCCAATTTTACTTCGTACAAGGATCCAGCCTTCCTGAATTTCCGCAAGGCGTTCATTCGCTCACATGGATACTACCCGCCCGAGTACATGAACTATACCAAGATCGGGCTTGAGTTCATGATGATCACAGGGCGGGCCCTGAAAAAGCACGGTGTATATTTTCAGGACGGTCTCGCCGCCGAAGGTCCTATGGCCGGTTGGCTTACCAAGCACTTTCATTTCTCTCAACGGCGCGATAACATCGGTTTTCCCTTTATCTATTTCAATCGCGGAGACCTGGTAGCCATCGAATAGCGTCATGGCCGATTTGCTGATCACGCACATCAAAGGACTCGTGCAGGTGAGAGAGCCTGGCGCCGGCCCGGTTGCCGGAGAGGCAATGAGCCACCTGCCCACGCTCCCTGATGCCTATGTGGCAATGGAGGATGGAATCATCACGGCCCTGGGTCCCATGCATGCGCTCCCCTCGTCGTTAAAGGCAAAGGAGACCATACTGGCCGCCGGTCGGTTTGTGTTTCCGAGCTTTGTGGACAGTCATACACACCTGGTGTTTGCCGCCCCGCGCGAAGAGGAGTTTGTAATGAAACTGAAGGGTGCAACGTACGCCGAGATTGCGGCCAAGGGCGGAGGCATCCTGAACTCAGCGGCAAAATTGAGGGCTATGTCCGAGGAAGAACTCTTTCAGCGGTCGGTGGCCCGCGCCTGGGAGATCATCGCCTCGGGAACCGGTGCGGTAGAAATAAAGAGTGGATACGGATTGACTACGTCCGATGAAATGAAGATGCTCCGGGTGGCCCGGCGCATCGGAAAGGAGACGCCCCTCACCGTAAAGACAACCTTCCTCGGAGCGCATGCCGTGCCGAAGGAGTCAAGCAAGACGGACTATATCAAGCTGATTCTTGAGGAGATGCTTCCGGCCATTGCCGGTGAGAAGCTTGCCGATTATATCGATGTCTTCTGCGAGCAAGGTTTCTTTACCGAGGATGAGACTATCGCGCTGGCTGAGGCCGGAAAGAAACTGGGACTGCGGCCGCGGCTGCATGCCAACCAGTTGCACCGCTCGGGCGGGGTACAGGCTGGCGTGAAAGTGAATGCTATCAGTGTCGATCACCTTGAGAACATGGGGGATGAAGAAATAGCGGCGTTGAAAGGTACCACGACCATGCCGACCACGTTGCCCGGCGCTGCGTTCTTTCTCAACCTGCCCATGCCGCCGGCGCGACAAATGATTGCGGCGGGGCTTCCGCTGGCCATCGCTTCCGATTATAACCCCGGCAGTTCGCCCAGCGGTAACATGCCTTTGATGATCTCCCTGGCTTGCATCCGCATGAAGCTTTCTCCGGAGGAGGCCATCAATGCGGCCACTATGAATACGGCGGCCGCGTTGGAATTATTGGACACGCACGGCAGCATTACGCCAGGAAAGAAGGCCAACTTGTTCATTACCCGCCCCATCCCTTCGGTCGCCTATTTGCCCTATGCGTATGGATCCTCGCTTGTCGAAACGGTGATCCTTCAAGGTCGCCGGATAGGCGCCAGTTAACGGCGAACTTCCACGCTGAACGTGAGTTTGCTCTTGAGTGAGGCACCCACAGAGCAATACTTGTTCAATGCAAGGTCAGCCACTTTTTGAAGTTCTTCTTCCGTCACATCGGGTGAAGTGATCAGGTAATGGGAGTGAATAGCCGTATAGTAGCGGGGATCGGTTTCCTGTCGTGTGCCCTCGACGCCGATCTCAAACTTTTCGATACGCTTACGGCGCTTTTTCAGCATCATCACAATGTCCACCGCAGCGCATCCGGATAGTGCCGACAAAAGCAGCTCCGTGGGGGATTGCCCGGACTTGAGGCCCCTGGGGCGCATGTCGATGGTTACTTGGTGATGGTCTTCATTGACGGCTTCGTACAGTTCATCGCCCAGCATGGTCGTGGTGATCTTCATCTCCTTCATTTTTGACGCAATTTAGCAGGAACCTTGCTGATTTTTGCCCGTATAACTTTCCGCTACCTTTGTTGTTATAGACCCTGTATGGAGGCAGTCGTACGGATACCCATGTTCCCCCTGTCCATCTTCCCGCTACCGGGAGAGATGGTGCCGTTGCATATTTTTGAGCCGAGGTACCGTCAGCT
>JAYRNL010000058.1:0-15486 GCA_041912235.1 Cyclobacteriaceae bacterium | reverse complement strand
GGCTCAATGAACATTCCTGAAGATGAGATCCTTCGCCGCATGCGCATGGTGAAGCCTGCCTACTCCTTCCGGGGCGGATTCATCTACCAGAATGTCTTTTATATCGCCGCAGGGAAAGTGATCCAGAAGATCAGCGGGCAGAACTGGCATGATTTCATCCAGGCCCGGATCTTCCAGCCGCTGGGGATGAACCATACGGCTACCAAACTCAAAAGCATCAAAGGCGACAATTTCACCAAGCCGCATTTCAAGGTAAACGGCAAGATCCAGGTCATCGGCCACACCAACGACGACGAAGTGGGACCGGCGGGCTCCGTATGGTCTTCCATCGAAGACATGAGCAAGTGGACCTTGTGCATGCTGGATAGCAGCAAATACCCTGCGACGGGTTCGGCCGCGGCCGGACGATTGCTCAAGCCGGCCACGTGGGCCGAGTTGTTTAAACCCCACACCCTCGTTACCTCCAGTCAGTTCTACCCCACGCAACGCCTGACGAAACCCAACTGGATGACCTACGGCCTTGGTTGGTTTCAGCACGACTACAAAGGGCACAAGATAAATTTCCACACGGGCAGCCTGGCGGGCCTGATTGCCCTGCACGCGCAGCTTCCCGATCAGGGCCTGGCCTATTACTTCCTGGGTAACTACGACCACGCGGAAGTCCGCCATGCGCTCATGTATAAAACGTTCGACCACTTTGCGCTTGGCGGCACCCGGGATTGGAGCACGGAAATTCAATTGCTGTACAAAGAGTTGAACTCCACGCAGGAAAAAGAGGTGGCGCGGCTCGAGGGCATGCGGGTAAAAGACACCAAGCCCTCCCTGCCGTTGTCGGGTTACGCCGGCAAGTACAGTGATCCGCTGTACGGATACGTGGAAGTAACGGAGACGGCGACAGGCCTGAAGATCCTGATGAATGGAATTGAGTCGGCGACGCTTGAACACTGGAACTTCGACACGTTCTATGGCCCGTGGGAAAAGGCCTGGTACGGCAAGGCCCTTGCCCAGTTTACCCTCTCGCCTTTCGGAAAGGTGGAGAAGATGATCTTTGAAGGAATGGAATTGAGGAAAGCGAACTGAAAGTTCCCGATCGGCTATCCGATTTCAATCACCACGTCATCGCTCATGGGGTGACCCACACACGTGAGCACATACCCTTCGGCGCGCTCGCTGGCGCTGAGGCCTTCCTCTTCGTCCAGTTTCACCTGTCCGGAGACCGCCTTGCCCCGGCACGCGGTGCAAAGTCCGCTTTGGCAGGAATACGGCAAGTCGATGCCCTTGTCGAGGGCCGTCTCGAGGATCGTGCGGTTGGGTTGCACAACAAACTTATGTTCCTGGCCATCGTAGCGGATGGTCACTTCATGGGCTTTCTTCTCCGTCGCCGGTACGGCCTCTTTCTTCTGCTCTTTGTCAATCGTGGGCGTCACAAAACTCTCCTTAAAAATTTTCTCTTTAGGTATCTGTTGCTGGGCCAGCAGTGTCTCCACGTTCTTCATCATTCCTTCGGGGCCGCACATGAGGTACGTCGTTTTCTCCATGCCCCAGTTCGGAATGCGTTCGAACAGCTTCGTCAGCATCTCATGATTCAACAACCCGGAGTATCCCTGCCAGTTCATGGGCGCTTCATCCAGCACATGAATGATGTGCAGGCGCCCCTCATACTGAATCTCCTTTTTCGTGAGGTCGTCCTTGAAAATGATGCTGTCAACGTTGCGGTTACAGTAAATCAGCGATACCACGCTGTCCGGCTCCTGGCTCAGTGTGCTTTTGATGTGCGACATCATTGGTGTGATACCACTTCCACCGGCAAACATGATCAGGTGCCTTTTTCTGTCTTTGCTGTATTCCGTCGTGAAGTGCCCGGCTGGCTCCATGACCTTAACAACATCCCCCGCCTTAAGGTTATCGATCAGGTAATTCGACAGCAGGCCGTCTTCCACCCGTTTTACCAATACCACCAGGTCCTCATCCACAAACGGCGATGAGCAGAGGGAATAGGCGCGCCGAACCTCCTTACCCTGCACCGTGGCGATCAACGAAAGAAACTGGCCGGATTTGTAGGCAATTTTGCGACCCTCCGGCTGGGCGAAGGCAATGGAGATGGCCTCTTTCGTCTCCCGCACGATATTCCTGACGGTCAGGTTCACATAGTGCTTGCCATGCGCGTCGTCGCCGGCAGGCTTGGGGGCAGGTTCTGATTTTTTGAAGAAGCTGAAGGCCATCGGCAGTGCTGTTGGAGCGGCAAAGCTACTGCCGCAGGGCCACACCCGCCAACTTACAGGCTAAATATTCAGCCAATAGGTGAATTTGAACACCAGCGAATAGTTCTTGCTGGTAAGGCTGCCCGGAAGGTAATTCTCGGTGTACACAAGGAAGAAGTCGCTCGCCGGCTTGTACCTCCATTGGAGGCGCGCGTTGAGGTTGACGTTATCCGCCCGCGTGTTGTATTGAAAGAACGTGGTGAGGAAGATCTTGTCGGTAAACGTAAGATCAACGCGCGGGCTGGCAATGAACTGGGTCTCGCTTCCGTAGTTCCCGGGCAGTCGCACGTCGTAATAGTCAACACGCATGGAAATGCTTCCGTAAGGCTGGTAGCGGTAGTTGAGTTCAGTGAACACATACACTGCCTTGCCGTTGTAAAACTCGCCTGGCGCGGTGCCCACCGAGTACTTGAACAACTTGCGCTGATCGGAGCTGTACGTAACGAGCACGTTGGCCCAGGTGTATTGTTCGCCGGGCAGAAAATTGTCGTATTTGTCCGGATCCAGCGGGTTGAAATTGCTGGTCAACTCCTGAAACGTATGCGCGTAGCGAACGGCAAAATTCGCCGTGTTGAGAAAGCTGATCGTGGTGCCGAGACCCAGGTTGCGGTCCGTGACCACGCCGGTCGGTATTCTCGACATACTGAAATCAAACTGGGGCGTGATCTTGACGATCCTCCGGCTGTCGGGGTAGATGGGCCGGCTAATGCTGGCGGCGGTATTGCTCACCCCGGGGTACACCCCATGCGAAGGGACAAATCCTGCTTCCGAGTTATAATTCTTTTGCAAGAATGTCTGCATGACAAAAAACTGGAGGGTTCGCTTGTTGTGCTGCACAAACCCGCCCCCCGTGAAATTGTCGGAAGAAGCAAACTGATCGAAGGACTTGCTGACATAAACACTGCCGTACCAACTATTGTCCGCACTGAGTAAGTCAAGGTCGACGGTGGCTGTGCGGTTGTACGTATTCAACACCTTTTGCGTCGAAGTGCCGTTGTCTTTCTCCTCCCACATCGAAGGGTGGAAATATTTCAGCGAATCGGAAAGATTGTCGCCCAGCGAGTTTTTCTCGGTGTAGGTGAATTGAATGTTGGACTGCCTCCAGAAGTTCCTTGATATGGCGGCTGCCGTGTACGATTGCGCGGGCAGCCCCATGTCGAGGGTCTCCTTGGTTCGCATGTAAAGCAAACTGGTTCGCCACTTCGACGTAATCGAGCCACTCAACCGGGCGCCATAGGCGATGGGCACTCTCCGCAATAACCCGGCGGTATCCCGCGCGAGTCCCACACGCCGCGAAAAGAAAGGGCGGGCGTCGGGCCAGCCAGCACGATCAAACAAGTCGCTGTTCTCGAGAAAGAACTGGCGCCGTTCGGGAAACTGGTATTCGAACCGGGTGAGGTTGATCACCTGGCGGTCCACTTCCACCTGCGAAAAGTCGGGATTGACGGTCAGGTCGAGGTTGAGCGAAGGCGTTACACCCACTTTCGCATCGCCACCCACCTGCAAGTCGTTATCTGTCTTTTCTGGAGTGACGGTACGGTCGGCGGCGGTGCCTCCCGCCACATAAGGAATCAGGGAAATGTTGGCCGATTGCTTGGGCGGCGGGGAATCCCACTTGATCCGGCCGCTGTAGGCAAACGACCCGGCTGTAAATTGGATGGGCGTGGCTATCCAACAGGACGTAACGTTGCGCTTCACATCCTTTCGCACCACACCAAAATGCCAGGTGTCTACGCCATTCTTATACCGGAAACTCTTGAACGGAATGCGCAACTCGGCCACCCACCGATCCGCGTACTTCACCACCTTCGAATACCACTTGTTGTCCCACGAGGAGCTGTAGGAGTTGGGATCCTGCCCACCCGCGGCGATGGTTCCCTCCTGTTGCACACCTTCCGGCGTCACGCCAAAGAAGAAGCCATTAATGCCATCGTTGTAAGGCCCGATGGATACGGACACGTTGTCGTTGCCGCCGAAGTCAAAATCCCTGCGGAGGGATTGAACGACATTAGACGTTTCATCGTCGTAACAAACAAAAGACAGGTATAACGCCTGGTCGTCATAGGTCAGGCGGGCCTCCGTCTGAAAACGGGCAAACGTGGTGTCGGCGGGGTAGTTGATAAAGAAATCGGTCGCCACGGCCGCCGACTTCCACGACGACTCCTCCAGTTTGCCGTCGAGAACAATCGCATCGACCGCTTTGCGGATGGGCAGCTCCGTGCCCGGTGCGTGTTTGACTTGTGCCAGGGCCGATTGAACGTTCCAGCAAATCCCCAACAACAGCAGCAAACGAGTGGTCAACGACATGGACAAGAAAAAAGGCGGTGCAAAACTGTGCTAATCAACGGAAAAGGCAAGGAATGGTTAAAAACAATTATTTTAGCGGACTAATCATCTCCTTTGGAACTCAATCCGCTCACTGCGATTTCGCCGATTGATGGACGCTACTTCCAGACTACACAGCCGCTAGTGCCCTATTTCTCTGAGCAGGCCTTGATTCGGTACCGGATCCGGGTGGAGATTGAATACTTTATCGCTTTATGCGAGCTGCCACTGCCGGAGTTAAAAGACTTCCCGAAAGACAAGTTCACAAGCCTCCGTCAGCTCTATGCAGACACCAACGGTTCGGCCGCGTTGACGGTCAAGCGCATTGAGAAGACCACCAACCACGATGTGAAGGCCGTGGAATATTATCTCAAGCAGGCCTTCGATGACCTTGGCGTTTCGAAATACAAGGAGTTCATCCATTTTGGTCTTACTTCGCAAGACATCAACAACACAGCCACGCCCTTGCTGATGCGGGAGTTCCTGGAAAAGGAGTTCATCCCGGGTGTGAAAAAGGTGATGGAGCTTGTACTCAGGCAGCGCACCGACTGGAAGGAGGTGCCGATGTTGGCCCGAACCCACGGGCAGCCGGCTTCACCCACGCGCCTGGGCAAAGAGATGGAAGTGTTCGCCGAGCGAATCAACCGCCAGCTGGCGCTTCTTACCGCAATCCCTCACACGGCAAAATTCGGAGGCGCCACGGGCAACTTCAACGCGCACCACGCCGCCTACCCTTCCGTGGACTGGATTGAATTTGCCAACCGGTTTGTCACTATGCACCTGGGTCTCACGCGCAGCCACCCCACCACGCAGATCGAGCATTACGATCACATGGCGGCCCAGTTTGACGCCTTAAAGCGCATCAACACCATTTTGATTGACTACTGCCGCGACATCTGGCAGTATGTGTCCCTCGGCTACTTCAAACAAAAGATCAAGGCCGGCGAAGTAGGCTCGTCGGCGATGCCGCACAAAGTCAACCCGATCGACTTTGAGAATGCGGAAGGAAATTTGGGTATCGCCAACGCCTTGTACGAGCACCTGGCCGCCAAGCTGCCCATCTCGCGGCTGCAACGCGACCTGACCGATTCGACCGTGTTGCGAAACATCGGCGTGCCCCTCGCCCACAGCTGGCTTGCCCTCACGTCCATCGAACGGGGTATCGGGAAATTGGAGTTGAACCCGGCGGCGATCAATGCCGACCTTGAAGAGAACTGGGCCGTGGTGGCCGAAGCCATCCAAACGATCCTCCGAAAGGAAGGCTATCCCAATCCCTACGAAGCACTCAAGGATCTCACGCGTACCAACGAAAAGATCACCCGGGAAAGCCTGGCCGCCTTTATCCACGGCCTGAACGTGAAAGAAGAAGTGAAACGTCAACTGCTGGCCATCACGCCGTTCAACTACACCGGCGTATAAAGCAAATGTCCTGCGCCTTTCCGGCACAGGACATCCACACCCCTCATCCCACCCACGTTCTACTGTGTTCCTGTTTTCTTCACGCTGATTTTTGACAACGTCGCTTCCTTGGAGGCCTTGCCCGAACTGTAGTCTTTCAGCGCGCTGCTTTTGATGGACAGCTCAAGCATGTCGGGAATACCGCATCCTTCGCATTTCGTCAGCTTCACATTAAACACCAGCTGTTCCTCGTCTTTCAGGCTTCGCAGCGTACGACCGTATTCGACGATGTTATCTTTCAGTTCACTTTCGAATTTGGGGTACATCTCCTTCACCTTCTTGTCGCGCTCTTCCTGCGACACGTCGCGCAGGTTCACGGTGGGCATGACGAAGCGATCTTCGTCCGTTTCCATGCTGGAGTATACTTTCATGTAGAACATGGCCCCAAAATCTTTCAGGCGTTCATAGCGTACGTTGCCCTGCACATAATAGGTGGATGACAGGTCCTCGCGGTACAGGCGTCCAAACAGGCTGGACAGCACTTCCAGGTCAGGGTCCAGCGCATCCGACGGTTCGGAATTGATCACTTTGAGCCGGCTCATGAATTCGTTGCGGGAGATCTTTCCCTGCTTCAGTTGTTCAATGTCGCCCCGGCGCGCCTCAACCGACAGGGACGGGCGACGCGTCTCACTTCCGTTGACCCAAACCACATCAAAGTCAGGCTCAAAGTTGTCCGAGCGGTTGGTGATGATGATCCTTTCTTCCGTTTTCAATCCGCCGATCACGTCGCCATAGTCGGCAAGAAAATTCTTGGCTACTTCCATGAATCGTTCACGGGATTTCACGATTGCGCTGTCATCCGCGGCGCGACGTGATTTGGCCACCTTGGCCGCCGACCCCTTGAGTTTCATCTCGTCGGCCTCGCGTTTCACCTTGCGCTCGGCCGAAGACTCATCGGTCGTGATACTGTACGAATACGAATATCCGCCCGGGCTTACGTTAACGAGGTCCGGCTCAGGCACGCCGGCGATGGCGAAGCGACCCATCCAGCCCATGGGCATACGGAAGGTCACGCCATAGCCCGGCACGTAGGTGCCCTTGATTTCCATCGGGAAAAATCCCCGTCTGCCGGACTCCTGGCGCATGAGGGTGCTGAGAATATTTTCTGCCACCTCGATATCACGCGTCATCCGTGCATCTTCATTCTTGCTCTGGGCCTGCGCTGTCACACAGGCCATCGCCAACACTACCGTCCACACTGCTCTAACCACACGTTTCATATGTTTATCATTTTTTGAGTTCATTGATCACTTCGGAGACTTTCCGCCCTGCCTGTATTGATCAGGCTGGTCAGGATTTGCTCCGTCTCCTTTTTAAACTGTTCTGTATTCTGCTGCAGGTTGCTCATGTTGGTTTGAACATACTGAAGGTCTTGCCGCCGCTGTTCCTGGAGGTATTTGGAGAAATCCACCAACAGGGATTGCACGTACTCCTTTTGCCCTTCCGATGACAATTGGAGATAGTCCTTGATCAGCTTCAGGTTGTCGGCCTGCAACTGGCTCACAAAATCCCTGATCTTCTCCTGCTGACCGATGGACACTTTGCGCACCAGTTGGTCGATCCGTTCCGAGTTGGACAACACATTTTTGCGGATGTTGTCTTCCAGGTTCTTGCGATCGTCCTCCCAGGTGGCCCGCAGCGCCAGGTTGTTTTGTGCCAGTGACGACTGGATCATCTGCGTCACCTCCTGTTCGGTAAGCGGTTGATTAACCGGCACGGGCGCACCAAATCCGATGCGCAGTTCTCCCCTGGATACCGTCGCGTTGAGCCCAAGCAGTTTGGCGGCGACGACGACGATGAGTAAGGAGGCCGCAATTCCCAGGCTCATGCGGACGTACCCTTCCCGCCAGAACGACCGGTGGTTTTCACCGGCGATGATGGGCGGCGCGATGACTTCCTTGTCGCCAAGGCGACTCATCACCTCGCGGGTTTCACCCCATTCCTTGAGACGCGCCTGTTCCTCCGGGTGCTGCTGCAGCCAGGATTCAACTTGCGCCAGTTCCTCCCCTTCCAACTCACCGTAGTGGTAGGCAACCAGGGTGGCTTCATCGGGTCTATCCTTCATAACCAATCGTTTCTCTTGTAATCTTCTTTCGTTCCAGGATCCGCTTGAGCGCTTCCAGTCCGTAATACATTCTCGACTTCACCGTGTTCTCCGAGATGTTCAGGGCTTCAGCGATCTCGCGGAACTTCAATCCTTCGTACTCCTTCATAATCACCACCTCGCGCTGTTCGTCGCTCAACTGCAACAGACAGTTGTTGAGCAGGTCGGCCAGTTCGGTCTGCCGGAGGGTTCGCTCCGGGTTGTCGTGCCGGTGTGCCGCCACTTCCCAGGCCTGGCTTTCCTCCTCCTCACCGGCCCGCAAGTCCTGCAGCGACACTGCCTTCATGCTCTTCCGCTTCCGCAGTTCCTCGCGGCAGCAGTTGACGGCAATGGTGTACAGCCACGACTTGAACCGGGAAGCCTCCTGCAGGTAGGCGATGTTCCGGTGCATCGCGATGAACGTGCGTTGGGCTACTTCCATGGCCAGGTCGTGGTCGAAGAAGAACTTATAGCCGTAGTTGTAGATGCGCTTGTACCAGGCCTGCATCAGTTTCCCCTGGGCGATGCTGTCCCCTTCACGCGCGCGCGTTACTAGGTCTTCCGCATGCATCATAGCCTTCTCGGGATAGGTTTTCGTCACGGTGCCTGGTTTGATCAATTCCGACAACCTGCTTGTACGTCTTGGATGGTCGTCGGGTCAAAATAGTTTGACAAAGTTGGACTTTTTTGACCCGCGAAACAGGCTTTGCGGGTAGCCGAGAACCTTATCTTTGCGGCCGTGAAACGCATTATTGCCCTGCTTATCCGGTACGTTCCCCGGAAATACCTGCTCCGAATGAGTGGCCTTGGGCTTTCCGTCCTGGGATTCTTCAACCGCGGCAATGAGGTGGAATGCCCCATCTGCCAACATACGTACAAGCGGTTCCTGCCGTACGGACGAATCAACCCCCGGAAGAATGCGCTTTGCCCCTCGTGCCTGTCGCTGGAACGGCACCGGTTGATCTGGCTTTACCTCCGCGACAAGACCCGGTTCTTCAAAGGACCTTTGGACGTGCTGCACATCGCACCCGAGCAATGCTTCCTGAAACCTTTTGCGCAACTGCATGGTGATCGATATATCACCGCTGACCTTGAATCACCCCTGGCCAAGGTCAAGATGGATATCCACCAGATGCCCTTTGCGAATCAGGCGTTTGACGTGGTATTGTGCAACCATGTGATGGAGCACGTGGCCAACGACCTTCAGGCTATGGGCGAAATCCACCGCGTGCTGAAGCCGGGGGGATTTGCCATCCTTCAGGTGCCCTTCTTCGCCCCGGTCCCTGACCATACGGTGGAAGACCCCACCGTTACGGATCCCCGGGAACGTGAAAGGCAATTCGGTCAGGACGATCACGTAAGAAAATATGGGAAGGACTATGCGGAGCGAATCAACCGCAGCGGCCTCAGCGCCCAACCCGACGATTTTGCGAAAACCCTTCCCAACGCCGGCCGTTATGGCATTTCAACCGGTGAGGTGATTTATAAGGCGGTACGGCCTTCCTGAGCGCCCTAAGAAAAATTTTTATCCGGGGTGTCCGGTTTTATCTTCGGTCTCCGTCATGGGAGAAATCTGTTTTCACTAAATTCAATAACTATGGAAAAGTTCATGCTCATCTTTCATGGAGGCAGCGACATCGCTCCCGAAATGCGCGCCCCGGAGGCCATGCAGGCACACATGCAAAAGTGGTTCGCCTGGGTGGAGAAACTGAAAAAGGAAGGACGCTATGTTTCCGGTGAACCGCTCGAGCCCAGCGGCCGGTTTGTTTCAGGCCCGAAGAAAATCGTCACCGACGGCCCGTTTGCCGAAACCAAGGAACTGGTGGGCGGATTTTTCATCGTCGAAGCCAAAGACATCAACGAGGCCGTAAAACTTTGTGACGACTATCCTGATTTTATCTACAACGGCAAGGTCCAGGTGCGGCCCGTACAAAAGATGTGATCCAGGCCTGTACCCATACCGAGCGATATGCGTGATCCCGCACAACCCGTGGATCGACTGGTCGGCCATCTTTTCAGGCATGAGTCTGGAAGGATGGCCGCTGTGTTGACGCGGTTGATGGGCTCCTCCCACCTCGATGACGTGGAAGACATTGTCCAGGATACGCTCCTGAAAGCCCTGGAGGTTTGGAAGTACAAAGGAGTTCCCGACAACCCGACTGCATGGCTGTTTACTGTCGCCCGCAGAAAGGCCATTGACCGGCTCAGGGCAGCGCAGGCGCGCGTGAAGCTCAATGGAGTCAGCCAGGATCATGATGGCTATTGGGTGAATACCGAAGATGAAATCCAGGACGCCGTTCTGCGCTTTATGTTTGCAACCTGCCACCCCTCCATTCCTCCCGAAAGCCAGGTGGCCTTCACCCTCCGCACCCTCGGCGGCCTCTCTGTTCATGAAATAGCGGCGGCGTTCATGACTTCGGAAGACACCATCGCCAAACGGATCTACCGCGCCAAAGAGAAATTCCGGCAGGAGAAGTTTTCCCTGGAAGCTCCCCCGCTCGATCAACTTCCCCGGCGCCTGGATCAAGTGTTGCATGTTCTTTACCTCCTTTTCAATGAAGGCTATTACTCCAGCAATCCGTCCATGTTCATCCGTGAGGACTTGTGCGCAGAGGCCATGCGGCTGAACTTTCTTCTCACCCAACACCCACAGACGAACCTTCCCCAGGTCAAGGCGCTGCTTGCGCTCATGTGCCTGCAAGCCTCCCGCTTTCCGGCGCGGGCCGACGATCAGAACCAGATTGTGCTGCTGGAGCAACAGGATCGGAGCAAGTGGAGCCAGGAAATGATCCGGCGCGGACTTGGCTGGCTGGAAGCCGCTGCCACCGGCGACTGGCTCACAGCGTATCACGTGGAGGCCGCGATCGCCTCCGTCCACGCTCTCGCGCCTGCTTTTGAAAAGACCGACTGGAATGCCTTGGAGCGCTTATACGAAACCCTCTTCACCCTGAAGCCCAGCCCCACCACCGCGCTGAACCGGGCCATTGCGATCGGCTATGCGCAGGGTGCAGGCGCGGGAATAAAGGCGCTGCGCGTCATTGACACGCTTGAAGAAAACCAATACTACCACACGGCCCTGGGAGTCTTTTATGCGCAGGAATCACTTAACGCCGATGCCCGGATCCAATTCAACCGGGCGCTGGAATTAACCACCTCTCCGCAGGAACGCGAGTTGCTTACCCAACGGTTAGCCCGACTACAGACCTCATAAACAAAAACACCCCGTTTGGGCGGGGTGTCTTATGCAGGGCACAAGGACAAATCTACTTTCCAAGTTTGTCCAGTACTTCCATGACTTCTTTCACGTGCTTGCGGCTGGTTTCGAGCAGTGAACGTTCTTCGTCGTTGAGTTCGAGTTCTATGATGCGCTCAACTCCGTTCTTGCCCAGCACGACAGGCACGCCAAGGTAACAGTTCTTGATACCGTACTCGCCGTCGAGCTGCACGCACACCGGCAATACGCGGTGTTGGTCTTTGACGATGGCTTCTACCATTTGCGCCGCTGCGGATCCCGGGGCATACCAGGCGGAGGTACCCATCAGTTTCACCAGTTCACCGCCGCCCACTTTGGTGCGTTCGATGATGGCATTCAGCTTGTCACCAGCAATCAACTCGGTAACCGGGATGCCTGACACGGTGGTGTAGCGCGGCAGCGGCACCATGGTATCACCATGACCGCCAAGGATCATGGCCTGGATATCCTTCGGGGATACGTTGAGTGCTTCGGCGAGGAACGCGCGGTAGCGGGCCGTATCCAGGATGCCTGCCATACCCATCACCCTTGTCCGGGGAAACTTCGAGGTCAGGTGGGCCTGGTAGGTCATGACATCCAACGGGTTAGAAACAACCACGATGATGGCCTTGGGGGAGTATTTGATAATGTTCTCGGTCACCGACTTGACAATGCCGGCATTGGTTCCGATCAAGTCATCACGGCTCATGCCCGGCTTGCGGGGAAGGCCCGACGTGATAACGACTACGTCGGAGTCGGCCGTCTTGGAATAGTCATTGGTGGACCCTATGGTACGGCTGTCATACAGATCGATTGGCGCCTTTTGCCAGATATCCAGTGCTTTGCCTTCGGCAATACCTTCCTTGATATCGATCAATACAATCTGGTTAGCCACTTCGCGGTAAGCGAGTACATCGGCACAGGTAGCACCAACATTGCCTGCACCAACAACAGTAATTTTCATGGGTATTATGATTAAGCGGTTAGATGGCCTTCAGGCACAGACGGCCCGATAGCCGGGGCGCAAGATATCACCGACGGCCAGAAAGAAAAATGACAAAAGTCGTTATTTATGCGGCTGCAATTTCATCGACAGCACGGTGCGGGTATCCTTCGTTACCTTATAGCGATCATCCACCCGGTAACCCGCCAGCCAGATGATATCCGGTCCGGAGGTGATCACCGTTACCCGTTCTTTTTCCGTAAGCGGCACCTGTTCATCGACCAGGAAGTCGCTCACCTTTTTTGTTTTGGCCATGCCCAGAGGCCTGAAGCTGTCGCCCGGTTTCCAACGCCTCCACAGCAAGGGGAATTTCACCTTGGAACAGTCGATGGTAGCCTGGTCGGCAGCGGCTGAAATACGGTTGCCCGGCTCAATGTGGAAATGCATGACCCAGGGTCCCAGCGCCGCCTTGTCTTGCCATTCCTCAACCAACACGTCGTGAAACTCTTCGGTATTCCTTGGCGAGATGATGATGTGCTCGCGATCCACCACGGCGACGTGTGTGATGGAAAAGAACCGTCCCCCGACCTCGCCCGAGGCTGCCGATGCCACCAATTGCCTGCAACGGTCGAAATCAAAACCGATGCCCTTCAGCCACTCGTAACAAACAAATTCCGGGTGGCGAAGCAACAGCATCAGGCTTTTGTCGATGAGAAAATTCTTGCCCTCCTGGCGGGTAATGGAATCCTTGAGTTGCTCAAGTCCACGGCGCATAAGTTCCAGCGCCCCGTCCAGTTTTTCCAGCGTCAGCTGAAAGGTGTTTTCCAGCGAGGGGTTGATCTCTTTAAGTTTGGGTACCACCTCATGCCGGATGAAGTTGCGCTGGTAGTTCGTGGCCATGTTGGTGGAATCTTCCCGCCAGGTGACGCCTGCTTCACGGGCATAGGTTAAGATCATCTCACGGCTGGCAAACAGCAAAGGCCGGATCGCCCGCTCGTTCTTTCTTGGGATGCCGGTGAGTTGATCAAGGCCTGAGCCGTGCGACCAACGAAGCAGGACCGTCTCCACATTGTCGTTCAGGTGATGTGCGGTAGCCAGCCAATGGTAATGTCCTTCCACCATCAATTCATCGAACCACCGGTAGCGCAGTTCCCTTGCGGCCATCTGCAAGGAGACTCCGTGTCTTTCGGCATAGTTCTTGGTATCAAAACGTCGGCTGAAAAAGGGCACTCCATGCTTGGCACAATAACCGCTTACAAAGGCTTCATCTCCATCGGACTCGTTCCCGCGCAATCCAAAATTGCCGTGTGCGACGCCGACGGTATAACCCGCTTCACGGAACAGGTGAAGCAACACCATCGAGTCAAGCCCTCCGCTTACGGCCAGGAGTATCCTGTCGCCGGTCCCAGAGAGGTCATGCTGCCTGATATAGTCGATAAAGTGGGAAAGCACCACTCAAAAATATCAAAAGTCCGCCGGTCTGCCTTCCTTTCCTAACTTTGCCGCCTCGATGAAAAGGTCTGCGCTATTCCTCCTGTTCCTGCTCACCGCCCTGATGTGCACCGCTCAGCGCAAGGTGAAACTGAAGCAGGCGGAGACGCTGCGGGGGTCGGTCCAGGATGGCGTGCGTGCCGACTGGGTGATCGGCAATGTGATCTTCGTCCAAAACGAGACTACGATATACTGCGACTCTGCCATCTTCAACCGATCCAGGAATGAGGTGGACGCCTATGGCCGCATACGGATAACGGATGGTGATTCGGTAACCGTTACCGCTTCCCGGTTGACGTATGATGGCAACAAGAAAATAGCTCACCTGCGCAATCACGTGGTCTTCACCAAACTTGCCACGGCCACCTTGCACACCGATTTCCTCGACTTTGACCGTGCCCGCAACAAGGCGATGTACTTCAACAACGGGAAGCTGGTCGACAGTACCAACACGCTGACCAGTCAAAAAGGATATTACGACCTGAACAACAATCTCGCCTCCTTCAAGACCGACGTGGTGGCCGTGAACAAGGAGAACACCCTCAAGTCCGACACGCTCCAATATCAGTCGAAAACGAAGGTCATCTACTTCCGCGCCCACACCGAAGTTCGCGACAATCAGGACCGGGTTGGCTACTATGAGCAAGGTTCCTATGATACCAAAGCCAAGAAGTCAGACCTGGCCAGCGGTGACTTTGAAACACCCAAATACAAGCTGAAGGGAAGTACCCTGTTTCTCGACGATGTGAAGCAGTTCTATCGCGCCGTGGGCAACGTGGTGATGAAGTCGAAGGAAGAAAACATGCTGATCTACGGTGATGACGGGTTCTATGACAAGAAGAACATGTATTCCAAAGTCTACGGTCATTCGTACGTGGCCCGCATCGGCGATGATAAGGACACCCTGTTTATTTCGGCCGACACCCTGGTGTCCATCGACAGCACCGATCCGAAGAAAAAGAGACTGCTGGCCTACCGCAATGTGCGGATCTTCAAGAGCGACCTGCAGGGAAGGGCCGATTCATTGGCCTATCTCGCCAGTGATTCCACCCTGTACTTCTATGGCGACCCGGTGTTGTGGACGGAAGGAAATCAAATGACCGCCGACTCGATCAGCGTGTTGGTCCTGAAGAAGAAGATCAACCGGATCTACATGGTTTCTTCCGCGTTTGTGGCTTCCACGGACTCGCTCAAGAACTTCAACCAGATCAAAGGCCGGAAGATGACAGCGTATTTCGATGACAAGAACATTCACCACGTCATCGTCGAGGGCAACGGGGAGAGCCTCTACTTCGCCCTGCAGGAACTGGAAGAGAAAGTAAAGGATTCCGTCATGCACGTGTCCATCGTTTCGGGCATGAACAAGATCATCTGCAGCAACATGCGGATAAATTTCCGGGCGGGAAAGATCCACAACATCAGTTTCTATGTTAAGCCCGACGCCTCGTTTATCCCGCCCCACGAGCTCAAAAAGGAGGAAACCATCCTGAGGGGATTCCGCTGGCGGGCTGCCGATCGCCCAACGCGGGGTACCGTTGTTCCCCGGAAGCCCTAGCCAACGGCCGAAGTCAATAAATATTGCCTTTTCAGGTCATTTTTTCCACGTCCGACCTTTGACCTTGTTGAACTTTGGGTTATATTTTCACTTGACTAGGTGTGCCTTTTATGATGCGTTGGTTCCTTGCTCTTGTCT
>JAYRNL010000057.1:0-4706 GCA_041912235.1 Cyclobacteriaceae bacterium | reverse complement strand
GGCGCCCCCACGGCCCTCATCGTCCGCCGCGAAACCCTCGACACAAACTTCGATCCTTGGGAGTAGCCGCAGCCTGCCGATTGATGCGCATTGAATCAAGTGAGAATCTGGCAGGCGGGCCTGCCCGCCAGTTGTGATATTTCAGATTTTATTGCACTTGGCAGGCGGGCCTGCCCGCCAGTTGTGATATTTCAGCTACGTCGGGGCAAGCGGACCACCGATTCCCCCTTCACCTTATTCCCCGGCCGGTCCCGGGCCACTACCTTGATTATGGATCCTTCCACTGAAGGATTGACCACGGTGGCCCTGTAGTTCCACATAAACGGTTTGCGCTTGTTGCGTTCGGCGTGGCCAGATTCGAGGAGCTTCCCGTTGGGGACGTGAATCTCCACATGCACGTCTTCCACACGGAAGTCGTCTGTAACTTTGACGGTAATCAGGCTGCCCACCAGCCCGGTGTACAACTTCGGTTGGATGTAGTGGATTTCGGGTGCGTTGAGGAAATCGCTAAGTGCAACGAGGTAGGCACTTGATTTGTCGGCGTTTACTCCCTTCTGATAAAGTGCTTTGCTTTCGGGATCAGCCACCTGCCGCTTGGCGTAGCGAGTGGCATGCTTAAACCGCATGTTCTGCTTCTTTTGTGCCGCCGTTGACCGCTTACGCGGTCCAGGCATGTTGCACATCTGAGGTCTATCGTTGCGATTACGGTAGTATACGGTATTCCCCAGCTGGCCGACTACTCCCTTCAATAGCGGATTGTTGATCACTTTGGACATGTCAAGGATGGTCTGTTCTGTTGAAGTGGATTATCAATGTCCGCTTTGTGTTCAAGGGCTGTATAAGACAAAAGGCATTACCGTTCAGGAACCGTTCAGGAACTGTTCAGGTACCGTTCGTACTCCTACCCCTATTTTCTGTGATTTTGAGCTGATTTGCAAGTCGAGCTCTTAAAAAACCGCGCAGGGACGCTGATTATTAGGTTTTGACCTGCATTCCAGCCTCCCAAGATACCCCTTCATCCACCAACCGCGCAACCCGGAGCCCATTGCATCGCGGGAAGAACTAAGATACGCCATCCCTGCAAAAAGGGTTCTCACTTTCTCGAAATTATTTTCACGTAAGAAGGAGTTATCAGCATAGTCCTGATTTCCGTACGAGGCTTCGCTTCGTCTTCTAATGCGGGAGGATGAATTTTGAAAAGAATTCATGGAGTTCTCTTTTAGAGAACTTTTTGATTACCTTAACGGTTGGAACCATGCGGGTTCACTTAATAAGAAAAGAGTCAATTGAAGAGTTTGTTGAGCAATATCCTCAAAGCAGGGCAGCGCTCGGCGCATGGTTGGATAAGATACGATTTGCCAACTGGGTGCGGCCTTCAGACATCTTCAATACATTTGGATCAGCTGATTTGCTGGGTAGAGGAACCAATCGGGTAGTGTTTGATGTGGCGGGTAACAGGTATCGAATTATTTGTAAGTATGTCTTTGGCGAACGACAGGTCCCATTTGTTTGTGTGTTGGATAGGTACGCACTCCAACTACGATGTACTTTGTCACGAGGGAGGGCAATACATCGTGTCTAATTATTGATCAAAATGAGCGGGATAAAATATACAGTTGTCAAGTCCAGGAAACAGTATAACCACTACTGCTCACTACTGGAAGCCCTGCTCGAGAGCGACCGCAAGGGGAGGGAAGCCAGGGATGAAGTCGACCTGCTTACCCTGCTCATCGAAACATGGGACAGGGAGCATTCTACGTTCAAGGAGACGGACCCGGTTCAATTTCTTCACAGCCTGTTGGAGGAGCATAACATGAAGGCCCAGGACCTCGTGCGGCAGCTTCGCGTCAGCAAAGGTTACGTATCCGATATCCTGAATTACAAGAAGGGTATGTCGAAGGAAATCATCCGGGACCTGGCCGCCTGCTTCAAGGTCTCCCAGGAAGCCTTCAATCGTCCCTATAAACTAAAAGTGAATACAACAAAACGGAAAAGATCCCTGCCAGCGCAAGCGCACACGTAGCCCCTGCGACCCCCTCGGTGCCTTCGAGAGCCTCAGGCACCGAGATTGTGACTTGTCAAGCCAGCCCGCGCCCCTAGCGCCCGGAAGGGGCAGCCCGCGCGCCGTAAAATAGTGAACGGTGACCTGTGAACGGTGAACGGTGGAGTACGTTAGGTTCGAAACCTCAGCGTCGAATCAACTTCTAACTCCTGATTCCTAACTCCTGTTCTGACTTAGCGCTCTCCGCGCCGCCGCGCCGCTGCGGTGGTCACTCGCGCGTTCCGCAAGGCAGTGCGAACCCGGCTAGTACTGCAACTTCTAACTCCTAACTTCTAACTCCTTTTCAAATTCACATCAACGCCGCCACGTAGTCATAAATCCCACTCACAAACCCAATCCCAACAATACCCGCAAGACAAAGCGTAAACGCCGCCTTCTCCTGCCACGTGGACGTGAGCCTCGCAATGGGCGCCTCGTTCTTGTTGATGAACATGGCCTTCACGACAAGGAGATAATAGTAAAGGGAAACGGTGGCGTTGATCACGGCGATCAGCACGAGAAGGTAAAGCCCTTTCGAGGCGGCTGTGGTGAAGAGAAAGAATTTGCCGAAGAAACCGGCAACGGGCGGAACACCGGCCAGCGAGAACAGCGCCAGCAGCATGATCAGGCTCAGCCGCGGATTGGTGTGATAAAATCCATTGAAGTCGTCCATGCTCTCCTTGCCGGTGGCGTTCACCACCATCGACAGCACACCAAAGGCCGCCAGGTTGGAGAACGAGTAAATCAGCATGAAGTAGACCACCGTGGTCATGCCCAGGTCGTCGTTCGTGACAAACCCCAGCATCATGAAGCCGGCCTGCGTGATGGACGAGAAGGCGAGGAAGCGTTTCAGATTCTTCTGCCGCAAGGCAAACAAGTTACCCACAACCATCGTGGAGATGGAGAGGAAGTAGGCAGCCAGCGTCCACGACTTCGGGTAGAGCGCAAAGACCGTGTAAAGGACCAGCATCAGCGTAAAGAGGGCCGCACCTTTTGATACCACGGAAAAGTACATCGTCACCGGAAGGGGAGAACCTTCATACACATCCGCCGTCCAAAGGTGGAAGGGCACCAGTGACAGCTTGAACCCGAACCCGGCCATGAAGAGGATCAACCCGAACACACTCAGCGACTGCGCATCGGTGAGCGATGCCATCTCGGTGAAGTACAACGTGCCGTACGAACCATAGAGCAGCGACAAACCCATTAAGAGGATAGCAGAACTCACGGCGGAGTTCATCAACAGCTTGATGCCGGCCTCGGCACTGCGGCGCAGTTTCTTGTCGAAGGCGGCCAGCAAGGTGAGGGGAAGGGTGGCGGTCTCCAACCCGAGGTAAAGCATCAGGAAGTTGCCGGAGGAGATCATGAACGACATCCCCATCAGCGTGGAGAAGATGAGCATGTAAAAGGCACCCGTCTTCGGCTGGTTGTCCGGCTTGCACAGCCACGACGAGGACTGCAGCAGGATGATCAGCGTGCTGAGGTTGAGGATGAACTTGAGCGCGTTGCGAAGGGGATCGGTAAGGTACATGCCGCCAAACAAGGTGATGGAAGGCTGGGGGATGACCGCAGTCGCGGTAATCAGCGCAAACCCGAGGATGGTGCCGTTCACGAGGTTGCGGTTGTCCTTGCTTTCGGTCAGGTCGGCGATGAGGTGCCAGAGCACCAGGACGGTGAGCAGAATTTCGTTGCGGAGAATATAGACATCATCCCAGGTCATAGGCGGGTGATTAAGTGGTTGATGATCTCACCCAGCGGCTCGCGGATCAGCTGCGACAGCCAGAAGGGTGCCAGCCCGATGGCGGCAATGGAGACGACAAGCGTGATGGTGCTCACTTTCTCAAACCATGTCGCGTCGGTGAGTTCGTTGAAGTGGTTGTTGCGTATGGGACCCAGCAGCAGGATGCCCACTACACGAAGGATGTAAACGGCGGTAATGACAATCGATGAACACGCCACAATCGTGGCCACGCGGTGGAAGGTGTCGGCGTTCTGGAAGCTGCCTACGAAGATGGTCATCTCGGCCACAAAGCCGCTGAGCCCGGGCAGCCCAAGCGAGGCAAGACCGGCAATGACATACACGACGGACAAGAACGGAATCACTTTCATCAACCCGCCCATCTCGTCGATCATGCGGGTGTGTGTGCGCCCGTAGATCATGCCAATTAACGCGAAGAAGAGGGCTGTCATCAGTCCGTGGGAGATCATTTGTAGAATGGCGCCGGTGGTCGCCGTCTCGTTCATCATGAGCAAGGCAAAGAGCACGAGCCCGCAGTGACTCACCGAAGAGTAGGCGTTGATGTATTTAAGGTCCTTCTGCCAGATGGCTCCGAAGGCGCCGTATACCACGCTGATGGTGGTGAGGATGATGAAGAACCACGCCATCGCATGGGCGGCGTCGGGCAGGAGGTACATGGCAACACGGAAGCAGCCGTAACCGCCGAGCTTCATCAGCACGCCGGCGTGTAACATGGACACGGCCGTCGGCGCCGAAGCGTGACCGTCGGGCGACCAGGTGTGCAAGGGAAAGAGCGCCCCAAGCACGCCAAAGCCGATGAAGGTGAACGGGAAGAAAAACATCTGCGCATCGTAGGGGATCTTCACCTTGGCGATTTCGGTGAGGTCGAAGGTGAGACGGCCTCCTTCAGGCGATGAGTTGAAGTAG
>JAYRNL010000056.1:0-3338 GCA_041912235.1 Cyclobacteriaceae bacterium | reverse complement strand
GACTAAACTACGACGTTCACGATCCGACCGGGAACGATAATTACCTTCTTGGGCGGTTTCCCCTCGCTCCACTTCTTCAGTATCTCCGAGGCAAGCACCTGCTTTTCGATGTCTTCAACCGGCATGTCGAGCGCGAACTCCATCGTGGCCCTCACTTTGCCGTTAATGGATATCGGGTACGCATGCGAACTGACTTTGATGTATTGCTCATCCCACGCAGGGAACTTTGCGTTGAGCACGGTGTCGGCATGGCCCAGCAGTGACCACAATTCTTCGGCAAGGTGGGGAGCAAAGGGAGACAAGGCGATGACCAGGGGCTCGAGCACAGCTCGCTTGTTGCACTTCAGCGTGCTCAGCTCATTCACGCAAATCATGAATTCGCTCACCGACGTGTTAAACGAATAATGCTCGATGTCGTACGCAACCTTCTTGATTGTTTTGTGCAGCACGCGCAACTCATCAGCAGAAGGGGCGTCGGGGCTTACACCAAACTTACCGGTGCCATCGTGGAAGAGGTTCCAGAACCGGCGTAGGAATTTATACACCCCGTCGATGCCATTGGTGCTCCAGGGTTTGGAGGCTTCCAACGGACCCAGGAACATCTCGTACATGCGCAGGGTGTCCGCGCCGTATTTTTCAATGATGTCGTCGGGGTTCACCACGTTGTACTTCGACTTCGACATCTTTTCGATGGCGGACCCGCAGATGTACTTCCCGCCCTCCAGCACAAATTCCGCCTGGGCGTAGTCGGGCCGGGATTTTCGGAATGCGTCGATGTCCAGCTCGAGGCCGTTCACGATGTTGACATCCACATGAAGAGGATCGGTTTCATGCTGGGCAATGAGTCCGGCGGAGACAAACGTATTCGTACCGCGTTTGCGATAGACGAAGCGGGAGTCGCCGGTGATCTTGCCCTGGTTGATCAGTTTTTTGAACGGTTCATCAAAATTCAGGTAGCCGAGATCGTGGAGGATCTTCACCCACAACCGGGCATAGAGCAGGTGAGCCACGGCATGCTCTGATCCGCCGATGTACACGTCCACCTGGTTCCAATAGTCGAGCGCTTCGCGGCTGGCAAAGGCTTGGTTGTTATCCGGATCCATGTAGCGGAGGAAGTACCAGGCGGCACCCGCGTGAGTGGGCATGGTGTTGCTGTCGCGCTTCTGGCCCGGTGCGAAGTGGATCCAGGAGTCGAGGTTGGCCAGCGGACCTTCACCCGTGCCGGAAGGTTTGAAGTTGTTGCTGTCGGGCAACGTCAGCGGCAAATCCTTCTCGTCCATGGCGAAGGGCATGTCGTCGCGGAAAACGACTGGAAAGGGTTCTCCCCAATAGCGCTGGCGGCTCCAGCCGGCGTCCCGCATTTTGTAGTTGACCTGGCGCTTCCCTACGCCCATGGACTCCAGTTTATCGATAACCTTGGGTAACGCGTCGCGCATCACCAGGCCGTTGAATTCTCCGGAGTTCTCAAGGATGGCATCGTAGGAGGGGTTGGCTTCGTTCCCGTTGTAATCCTTCCCGATGATGTTGGTGATCGGCAACTTGAAGTGCTTCGCGAACTTATGATCGCGCTCATCACCGCAGGGTACGCCCATGATGGCGCCCGTACCGTAGCCGGCGAGCACATACTCGCTGGTCCAAATGGGAATCTCCCGCTGGTTGAGCGGGTTGATGGCATACGCACCCGTAAAACAACCCGTCACTTTCTTCACCTCGGCCATGCGATCAATTTCAGACCGGCTTTCAACATAACGCAGGTAGTCTTCCAGTTCCTTTGCCTGCCCTGAGGTTGTTATGGCTTTCACCAGGGCATGTTCGGGGGCCACCACCATAAAGTCAACGCCGAAGATCGTGTCCGGGCGCGTCGTAAATACTTCGAGCGAATTTGAATGACCCTTGATTTGGAATTTCACGAGGCAACCGGTGCTCTTGCCAATCCAGTTGCGCTGAATGTCTTTCATCGAGTCACTGAAGTCGATCTCCTCGAGCCCTTTCAGCAGGCGTTCTGCATATTCGGTAATCCGCAGGCTCCACTGACGCATCTGCCGTTTTACCACGGGGAAACCTCCGCGGTAACTGACGCCGTTGATGACTTCGTCGTTGGCCAGCACCGTTCCGAGAGCCTCACACCAGTTTACGTCAGTAAAGGCGAGGTAGGCGAGGCGGTAATTCATCAGGATGTCTTGCCTTGTCTTCTCCGGATAGCTCTTCCATTCGCCTTCGGTAAAGGATTCCTTCCCTCCCGGCGTTCGGTACTTCGGGTTAGGGAACGGGTGGTTCACGTTTCCCTCCTTTTCAAAAATCCGGATGAGCTCGCCGATGCGCTCGGCTTTTTCTTTCTTTCGATTGAACCAGCTGTCAAAGATCTGCAGGAAGATCCACTGCGTCCAGCGGTAGTACCGGGGGTCGCACGTCTGCACCTCCCGTGACCAGTCGTAGCAAAAGCCAATCTTGCCCAACTGCCGCTTGAAGTTCTGAATGTTTTGTTGCGTGGACACGGCCGGGTGGATGCCGTGCTCCAGGGCATATTGCTCGGCGGGCAAACCAAAGGCGTCGAAGCCCATCGGATGAAGCACATTGAATCCGTTGATTCGTTTGTAGCGGGCCACGATATCCGAAGCGATATACCCCAGCGGGTGGCCGACGTGCAGCCCTGCCCCCGACGGGTAGGGAAACATGTCGAGCACATAGTATTTGGGTCTGGACGGGTCGTTAACGGTCTTATATACCTGGTTCTTCTCCCAGGCGGCGCGCCACTTCTCTTCAATGCGGGTGATCTCTTCTTTGCTGTATTCGGCCATGACGGGTCAGTTCGAACGGCAAAAATAAGCCAATGCCGTGATTTGACCGCCAGCTGAATTTTCCTACCAGAATTTAGGCAGGAACAAACCCGATGCTTCGCGGTAGGCTGAAAAGGCAGGGTATCGTGAAAGTGACTTCTCTTTCTTCAGGATGTTGGGCACAAACACAAAAGCGACGAAGGCACCGAGCACCGTGAACGGAAGCCAATGCATGGAGAGCAAGGCGAAACTCGCGTAGATCAGGAACTCTCCCAGGTAGTTCACATTGCGGTTGCTGGCAAAAAAGCCTTCCGTGATCAAGCCCGGCGCTTGTTTCAACGTGAAATGTTTCTGGGCGTCGCTTCCAAAATGGAGAAAAACGCCCCACACGTTAATTAGGATGGAGGCAAACAGAACGGTGTCCGGCGGATTCACGCGTTGGAAAACCAGGATTATAGGCGATGCCCAATAGAGGCAAAGAGCCGAAAAAACGAGGATGCCATACCCAGTCGTAATGGGCTGCTCCCATTGCCGGTCGGGAAACCAACGATCCTTAAGAAG
>JAYRNL010000055.1:0-8950 GCA_041912235.1 Cyclobacteriaceae bacterium | reverse complement strand
GCGGTGTGCTGACGGCCTACGAGGCGATGAGTCTCAACCTTGACAAGACCGACCTGGTGGTGTTGAGTGCCTGCGAAACCGGCATGGGTGAGGTTGCCAACGGGGAAGGTGTTTATGGCTTGCAGCGCGCCTTCCTGGTGGCGGGCGCAAAGGTGCTGATCATGTCGATGTTCAAAGTGGACGACGAAGCCACACAAAAGCTGATTCTCAATTTCTACAAGAAGTGGCTGACAACGGGCAACCTCCGGCAGAGCTTCATCGATGCCAAGAAAGAATTGCGCGCCGAATACCCCGAACCCATCTATTGGGGGGCCTTTATGATGATCGGTCTTGATTAGAAACGGACAGGGCGGACAAAAATTAGCAGTCGGGTAGGCATCCCTGAAAATCTTTCCGTGTCTTTCGTAACGTCCGGGCAGGTTCCGGAGTATAACTCCCTAATTCCCATCGCCATGCTTAAAAACTACCTGATCACCGCTTTCCGCAGCTTGTTGCGCAACAAACTGACTGCATTCATCAATGTAGCTGGATTGGCCCTTTCTATCACCAGCGCCTTGATGATCTATCTCTTTGTCACAGACGAACTGAGTTTTGACCGGCAGCACAAGAATATTGACCGAACCTACCGGGTGACCAGAAACTTCCTCGACAACAGCGGTGTATCGCGCCTTCATCTTGCTTCCGTGGCTCCTCCCATTGGGCCCCTACTGAAAAACGACTTTGGTGAAATAGAAATCATGGCCCGTACTCTTCAGTTTGGGCTCGTGATGGCCATCGAAGAAAATGGTGAGCGAAAAAAAATCGCCACCGAGAACGACGTGTACATGGCCGAGCCTGACCTCCTTAAGATCTTTGACATCGACATCACCTCCGGCAACCCGGACAAGTCGTTGGATCGTCCGCTCACCGTAATGCTTTCCGAATCTACGGCCCGAAAATATTTTGAAGACAGCGACCCGATCGGCAAACACCTGAAGGCAGGAACCCGCCTGGACCTCGAGGTCACCGGCGTTTACCGCGACTTCCCGCTCCAGTCACACTGGCATCCGGACTTCCTGGTGGCTTTCAGCACCTTGAACGACTCGACCATCTATGGCCGACGCGGGCTGGAAACAAACTGGGGCAATAATGCATTTACCACGTACCTGGTTCTCGATCCGGGTGCCGACGCCGATAAACTGCAAGCTCAATTCCCGGCCTTTCTTGACAAACACTTCGGACCATACGCCATCGCCAATTTCGGAGCTCCACCCACGTTCGTCGCTTCACGGGTTACCGAACTGTATCTCCAAAAAGTCAGTGACATCCACCTCAAGTCACACCTTGACGATGAACTGGAAGTTGGCGGAAACATCAATACCGTTTACGTCATGTCGATCATCGGGGGCTTTATCGTTCTCATTGCCTGCTTCAATTTCATTAACCTATCCACGGCCCGTGCCACCAAGCGATCGAAAGAAGTGGGCCTCCGGAAAGTGGTGGGCGCATTCCGCAAACAACTCGTCACCCAATACCTGAGCGAGTCCATGCTGGTGGCTGTCCTCGCGTTTGTATTATCCCTGCCCTTGTCCATGTTTGCCCTGAACTGGCTCAATGGATTTACCGGCAAAGCCATCACCCTAACCATTTCAAGTGGTCTACCCATCTTCTTGGGCCTGCTGATCTTTGCGCTGGTGGTGGGACTGTTGGCGGGTGTCTATCCAGCTTTTGTAATTTCTTCGTTCCGGCCTGCCCTCGTACTGAAGGGACAACAAGGTTCATTCAAAGGAAACAGCCTGATCCGGCGTGCCCTCGTGGTGTCGCAATTCACCATCTCGGTGGTACTGATTATCGCCACGGTGATCACCGCCCAACAGCTGAACTACCTCAACACGCAGGACCTCGGATTCGAAAAGGACCAGGTGGTAACCCTGCCTTACTATAACGAACTGGCGGAGAACTATGACGCCTTCTATAACGAACTGACCAAATCCTCCGCTATCAAGAATGCGACCCGGTCGTCCCGCATCCCCACCGGAAGACTCCTTGATTCCAATGGAGCCGCCAGCATCATGAAAGGTGACAGCCTATTCCCGACAGGCGTTACCCTCAAAATGGTTTCCGTCGATGAAGAATTCTTTGATACCTATAACATTCGAATGGCGGCCGGTCGAAGCTTCTCCAAGTCCATTTCCACCGACGACTCCCTTGCCTTCATTGTCAACGAGACAGCCATGCAAAAGATGGGCATGAGCGGCCCTGGAGACGGGGTCGACAAGGATTTCCTTTACGGCGGCGTTAAAGGCAAACTGGTCGGCGTGGTGAGTGACTTCCACTTTGAGTCCCTGCACCAGGACTACGTGCCGATGTGCTTCTTTGTTAACGATAACTTCTTCAACAATCTTAGCGTAAAGATCGCCGGAACAAACTCACAGGCCGGCCTGGAGCACCTGGAGAAGACCTGGCGTTCCTTCCTCCCACTCCGCCCCTTCGACTATCAGTTCACCAGCGAACGCTACACTCTCCTCTACGAGGCAGAACAGAAACAAGGACAACTCTTTACCATTTTTGCCTGCCTCGCCATCTTCATCGCCTGCCTTGGGCTTTTTGGATTGGCGACCTTCAACACCCTGCAGCGCATCCAAGAAATCGGAATTCGGAAGGTATTGGGCGCCAGCGTACCGAGCATCCTGGTTCTGTTGAGTCGCGAGATTGTGGGGCTGATCCTGGCCGCCAACCTGATTGCCTGGCCTGTCGCCTGGTACTTCATGAACCTATGGCTTGGAAGTTTTGCCTTTCATGTCAATGTGAACCCGATGGTTTTCCTTGCGGCCATGGTTGCGGCCATCCTGGTGGCGCTCCTTACCGTGAGCGCTCAGACACTCCGGGCCGCTATGACCAACCCTTCAACGACACTCCGCTATGAGTGAGTTTCAGGTCCGGGGTCCTGGGCATGGATATGGAGCCTTTTCTCCGCCAAACGCTTGATGGTATATCCCAGCAGGACCCCGAAAGTTCCGAAGGCAAGGAAGACCAAGAGACCGTTCTCTTCGAAGGACCGGGGCGTAAGCTGAAAGTAGCCGCCGGCGATGTACCCCGCCACGCTCACGGCGCTTGCCCATAGCAGGCCGCTCGCCACACTGTACCCTAGAAAGTGAAGCGGCCGAACACCCGTAAGCCCGATCATGATGGGAAGGACTGCCCGGAAGCCATACAGAAATCGGTAGCTCAGGAGAATTTGAACTCGATGCGACTTGAAGAATTTGTGAGTGGGTTCAAGTTTCGCTTTAAGCGCAGGTCGGCGTTCAATGAAGTAGATACCGTTTACGCGCCCAATCATGAAGTACATCCAATCGCTGACAAAAGAGCCAAAAAAGCCGAAGAAAATGGTTTCTGGCCCGCTGAAGATGCCTGTGTAGACAAGCGAAGAGGCCACCAGGATGGCGGTCTCACCTTCAAGAAAGGTCCCGAGAGCAAGAGCCAGGTATCCGTATTGGTGAAGAAACTCTTCCATGAGAACAAAGTTACTCAGCTCAGGGCACTCCGACCATCTGAACTTTTCCGATCAAAAAAACGTAGGTACACCTTGGAATTGTAATTCGGGAATCATTTACTTTTGTATCGACCTTTCGAGGCTTCCAACCAATGGCTAACCACTAACTTTGGAACAACGAGCTTGAAAAACCCCTTCACCCTCTCCGCGCACGAAGCTGTCCTTCGTTGCCGGTTTGCCTCCCTCCCGCTGGTGATCAGAAGCTTCCGACGTCTTATCCGGATTTGATACCGCCTCCCGCGGTACTTACGGCGTTCTGCTTGGGTGCGGCACGCCGCGACTTCATTTTGCTGTTTTTCAACCGGTTTTAGCTTAACAACTACTGACATTGGAACCTTCAATTATTGTTCGGGAAGCCACCCCGAACGACAAAACATACGCCGAGACGATCACTGATGAAATGGCCGAATCGGCGAAAGCCCGGGGAACGGGCATTGCCAAACGCTCCCCGGAATACATCCAGGCAAAGATGGACGAGGGTAAGGCTGTTATTGCCTTGACGCCCGACGGCACTTGGGTGGGCTTCTGTTACATCGAGGCCTGGGAACATGGCAAGTACGTCGCCAACTCAGGACTTATCGTTTCTCCCTCGTTCCGAAAGTCGGGCGTAGCCCGGGAGATCAAACGCAAAGTATTTGAGCTCTCCCGCAAGAAATACCCGGAAGCCAAAATTTTCGGTCTCACCACCGGCCTTGCCGTGATGAAAATCAACTCGGACCTGGGCTATGAACCCGTGACCTATTCTGAGTTGACCACTGACGAGGAGTTTTGGAAAGGGTGCCGAAGCTGCGTCAACTATGACATCCTCATGAGCAAAGAGCGCAAGAACTGCCTCTGCACCGCCATGCTATTTGACCCGGCTGAAAGCAAAGTGCCCGTGGTTAATGGCCATACGGTGGCTGTTCCGACGCATCACCACCATCGGCGCGTGATGTCTGAAAACCTCAGCCTGTTCGACCGATGGGTGCACTTCAAGCAATTTGTACTCCTCAAAGGCTGGAGAAAGAAAGAAGGCGACCAGGACAAAGGAAAATCGGTCCTTAGTTTCTTCTCCTTCTGGTAGGCACTGGCCTATCCGTATCTTTGGATCATTAATATTCCCTTTCCATGAAGAAAGTCGTTCTGGCCTTCAGTGGCGGTCTCGATACATCCTATTGCGCCGTGTACCTGTCCCGTGACCTGGGATATGAGGTACACACGCTGACCGTAAATACCGGAGGGTTTTCCACGGCCGAACTGAAGGATATTGAGCTGCGTGCCCTTCGACTGGGCGTGGCCTCCCACCGCGCCGTGGAAGAAACACGCAACTACTATGACCAGGTGATCCGATTTCTGATCTATGGCAACGTACTCAAGAACAGCACTTATCCTCTGAGCGTCAGCGCAGAGCGGATGTCGCAGGCTTTGGCGACGGCCCGGTACGCGAAGGAAATCAAAGCGGATGCCGTTGCCCACGGCAGCACCGGTGCCGGCAATGACCAGGTTCGTTTTGACATGACGCTCCAGATTCTTGCTCCCGGGTTGGAGATCATAACACCCATCCGGGATATGCGATTAAGCCGGGAAGCCGAGATCGAGTACCTGAAATCAAAAGGCATTGAATATAGTGCCGCCAAGGCTGCCTATTCCATTAACAAAGGACTGTGGGGAACTTCCGTTGGGGGACGGGAAACCTTGAAATCGTTGGGCATGCTCCCCGAGGATGCCTGGCCCACTCCTGTCACCAAGTCGGATCCTGAACAAACCACCCTTGGATTTGAAAAAGGAGAACTTATGACAGTCGACGGCCGCAAGTTCTCACACCCCACCGAAGCCATTCAATACCTCCAGGCCAAAGCAGGGCCATTCGGCATTGGAAGGGATATTCATGTGGGCGACACCATCATCGGCATCAAGGGGCGTGTCGGATTTGAAGCCGCCGCACCCGTGCTGATCATCAAAGCTCACCATGCACTCGAGAAGCATGTGCTTACCAAATGGCAGTTGTCGTGGAAAGATCAACTGGCCCAGTTCTATGGCAATTGGTTGCATGAGGGACAATACCTGGATCCGGTGATGCGCGACATGGAAGCCTTCCTGACTTCATCCCAGCGCCATGTTACCGGAACCGTAAGCATTACCCTGGCGCCTCACCGATTCACCATAAATGGCATTGAATCACCCTACGACCTGATGTCCTCGAAGTTCGGCAAATACGGAGAAATGAATCTCGGGTGGACGGGCGAGGATGTAAAAGGATTTACCAGGATATTCGGGAACCAAGTGGCGATCTACCACCAGGTAGAGCAAGATGCGAAATCAAACTAAGCACGAAGCAACAAGGGAGAAGGACCGAAAATGAGCCAAAAGAAAATAACAGCCGGAATTGTTGGCGGTGCGGGATACATCGGCGGGGAGACTGCGAGGCTGCTTTTACGGCACCCCGGGGTAGATCTTGTATTTGTTCAAAGCCGAAGCCAGCAAGGCAAACCATTGACCTCCGTGCATCAGGACCTTGCCGGAGAAACAGAACTGAATTTTTCAGACAGCTTCGCTGCACCGGTGGACGTCTTGTTTCTTTGCCTCAGCCATGGTGAAAGCAAGACGTTCGTAGAGCAGAATCGGTTTCCTGCCACCACCTCCATCATTGACCTCGGCAACGACTTCAGGCTGGGAGCCACCGCTGGCAACCGGAAGTTTGTATATGGGCTCCCTGAATTGCAACGGGAAGCGATTCGCAAGGCACAAAACATAGCGAACCCCGGCTGCTTTGCCACCACCATCCAGTTGGGACTGCTTCCCCTCGCCAAGGCCGGCAAACTCAAGACTGTTCATACCACGGGTATTACCGGGTCCACCGGTGCAGGCCAAAAACTTCAGGAGACTTCGCACTTTACGTGGCGCGCGAGCAACGTGGCCGCCTACAAAGCACTGACCCACCAGCACCTGGGTGAAATTCAGCAGACCCTGAATTCCCTTCAGCCCGGATTCGGCAAGATTCACTTTGTTCCCTGGCGGGGAGATTTTACCCGCGGCATTTTCGTGACCTCACAAGTAGAGTGCAACATGCCGTTGGAGGAAGTCAAAACCCTCTACAAGAACTACTACAACGACCACCCCTTTACAAGGGTTGCCGACAGCATGGTCGACATCAAGCAAGTGGTGAATACCAACAAATGCCTTATTCACATGGAGTTGGTTGACGGCATGTTGGCCATACATTCTGTCACCGACAACCTTCTCAAAGGTGCGGCCGGTCAAGCTGTTCAAAACATGAACCTCATGCTCGGCATAGAAGAAACAGCAGGCCTAAGGCTCAAAGGCACTGCCTATTAACGCTGTGCTGACCGCTGAATATTGACAAGTCATGACGCTATTTGATGTTTATCCCCTGTTTGCCATTGAACCCGTGAGGGCGCAAGGTTCATGGATCTGGGACAAGAATGACAACAAATACCTGGATCTCTATGGCGGACATGCAGTAATATCTATTGGCCATGGCCACCCTCATTACATTAAAGCCCTCACCGACCAGCTCCACAAGATCTCCTTTTACTCCAACAGCGTCGAAAACACGCTTCAGCGCAAACTGGCCGACAGGCTGGGTGAACTGAGTGGTTACAATGACTATCAACTTTTCCTTTGCAACTCCGGTGCCGAGGCAAACGAGAATGCCATGAAGCTCGCCTCCTTCGTCACGGGAAGGCGCCGGATCCTCGCTTTCAAAAAGGCCTTTCATGGAAGAACGTCCGGTGCCGTCGCTGCAACAGACAATCCAAAGATTGTCTCTCCGTTCAATGCGGGTCACGACATCCAATTCCTTCCATTAAATGATCAGGCGGCGCTCCAGGCTGCCATGACGTCTGAGGTGGCCGCCGTGATCATCGAAGGCATTCAGGGCGTTGGAGGCATTCAAGTACCGAACGATGCGTTCCTGCGATTCCTGGCAGAGGCTTGCCGCAAGAATAAGTCATTGCTCATTCTGGACGAGATTCAATCCGGCTACGGGCGTACCGGGAAATTCTTTGCCCATCAGCATGCCGGAATCCGTGCCGACCTAATTACAACAGCCAAAGGCATGGGCAATGGGTTTCCGGTCGGTGGCGTACTCATTCATCCCGACATCAAGCCCTGGCATGGGATGCTCGGCACGACGTTTGGCGGAAGTTATCTCGCCTGCGCAGCATCGTTGGCGGTACTCGAAGTCATGGAAAAGGAGTCCTTGATTTCAGCTGCAGGCTCCCTGGGCAATCAATGGATCAGCAGGCTGCGTTCGATGCCCGCGATTCTTGACGTTCGGGGCCGGGGATTAATGATTGGTTTTGACCTGCCGGATGAGAAGAAAGACCTCCGCAGCCGGTTGCTCACCATCCACCGGATATTTACCGGCGAGGCTAAACCCAATACAATCCGGCTGTTGCCCTCGCTGGGTATTACCACCGACGAGGGAGCCTTGTTTTTCGATGCCCTTACCCACGAATTGAAATGAAGAAGTTCACTTCCGTCAACGACGTCGGCCATATTGATGAACTGGTTTCCAGTGCCTTGCGCTATAAAGCCGACCCATTAGCCGATAATCATTTGGGCAAGGGGAAGCGCATCGGGCTTTTGTTTTTCAATCCCAGTATGCGCACAAGGCTGAGTACGCAAGTAGCCGCTTCCAACCTGGGCATGGAGGCTATAGTCTTCAACGTAGGCCAGGAAGGCTGGACACTCGAATTCGGAGAGGATACGATCATGAATGGCGCCACCGTGGAGCATGTTCGGGATGCCGCCCCCATTCTTGGGACCTACTTTGATATCCTGGGCATCCGCACGTTTCCTTCGCTGAAGAACCGGGACGAGGACTACAGCGAACATTACCTGAATCAGTTCATTCGTTATTGCGGAATCCCGGTGGTAAGCCTGGAAAGCGCAACGCTACATCCACTTCAAAGCCTGGCGGATATTATTACCATGACGGAACACATCAAGGCTGGCAACAAACCGAAAGTGGTGTTAACCTGGGCGCCTCACGTGAAGCCGCTCCCCCAATGCGTGGCCAACAGCTTTGCTCAGTGGGTGAATGCATGGGGTCGGGCCTCGTTTGTGATTGCGCACCCCCCGGGGTTTGACTTGTCCACCGAATTCACTAAAGGTGCCGACATCACCCATGAACAGGACGAGGCACTCAAGGACGCCGATTTTATCTATGTGAAGAACTGGAGTTCTTACTCCGACTATGGAGCCCTTGGTCCGCAAGACACTTCCTGGATGCTTTCTCCCCAACGGTTGAAAACCAGCCGGGCCAAGGTGATGCATTGTCTGCCGGTAAGAAGAAATGTCGAACTTGGAGGAGCCGTGCTGGACAGCCCGGCCAGTATTGTTACGCAGCAGGCCGGCAACCGGGTGTGGTCGGCCCAGGCGGTGCTGGCGGCAATCGTGAAGTCCCTTTGATCG
>JAYRNL010000054.1:0-10690 GCA_041912235.1 Cyclobacteriaceae bacterium | reverse complement strand
TGAAGATGGGAAGCCCGTGCTGCCGCTGTTTATAACGGAAAGTGTATCGAAATTTTATTATCGCGAGCAGCCGCAACTCAGCACCGAAACAATCCTCCGCAGCAAAATCAACGGTGTGGGTATAGACGACGGTACCATGGTGACCCAACTGGTGGGCTCCACCTTCCAGGAATACAATTTCTACCAGAACTGGGTACCCATCATCAATAAGAACTTTGTGTCCCCGCTGGCCGACGGGTGGCGGATGTATTATGACTATGACCTGCTGGATAGTTTGTACCTGGGCGATGACTTCTGCTACCGTATCGACTTCTACCCCAAAAGCCCTCTCGAGTTGGCTTTTACGGGATCTATGTGGATCACTAAGAAGGAGTACGCCCTGAAACAAATCGACGCATCGGTCGGTAAAAGCGCCAACGTAAACTTTATCGACCGGATAAAAATCCAGCAGGAACTTGGTAAGACGGAAGCCGGGCAGTGGCTGCCGATCAAGAACCGCGTGCTCATCAACATCAGTGAGTTGAGTAAACAATCAGTGGGATTGCTGGCCAAGTTCTATACCAGCAACAAGAATTTTGTCATCAACCAGCCACATGAGCAGTCGTTTTACGAGCGGCGCATCAATGTGGCGGAAGATGCCACGGTTTACGAAGAAGAAAAGTATTGGGACACCCTCCGGCACGAGCCGCTGACCAGCACGGAGAAGAACGTATACCAGATGATTGATACGCTCAAGAACATCCCCGTGGTCAAAACCTATACGGAGATTTTCAAGGCCATCGTCGATGGATACTACAGCCTGGGCAAGGTGGAAGTGGGGCCCTACCTGCGCACCTTCACCTGGAACTCGGTGGAGGGCTTCCGCATCCAGGGCGGATTCAAGACCAATGCGAAGTTCAGCAAGCGAATGATGTATGGCGCCATGCTGGCCTATGGGTTTGACGATCACCGGGTGAAGGCCTCCGGATTTGTTGAACGGATCATAGACCGAAAGAAGTGGACGACATTCAACATCACGGCCCGAACGGATGTGGTTCGCTTGGGAATTGACGATGACCTGCTTTCCAACAACCAACTCTTTCTCACGGCCGTACGGTGGGGCAATTACCGGCGGGCCTACTACTTCAATGAAATATTTCCCTCCTACAGGCGGGAATTCTTCAAGGGCTTCTCGCAACGGTTCGCCTTCCGGTACGCTTCATTTGATCCAACTTACCCATTTGGTTATTACAAGGACCCCGGCGATGCCGCTGTTCCCGGTTCACCCACCTACGATGAATACCAGACTTCTGAGTTCTTTCTCGAGTCACGGTATGCCCGCGATGAGACCTATATTCAGAATGGCAATGAACGCATCAGCCTCGGGCTGCGAAAGTGGCCGGCGATCACCTTCCGCTATACCCGGGGTGTCAAGGGATTAATGGGGAGTGACTACGACTACAACAAATTCAGGCTCCAGGTCGACAAGCGGATCCGCATGGGCGTACTGGGTGTGGGATTCATGACCATTGCCGGAGAATACATCCCCGACAAGCTTCCCTATCCCTTGTTGGGTGTTCACCTGGGCAACCAATCGTTCTTGTACAGCCAGTTCGCTTACAACCTGATGAACTTCGGTGAGTTTGTCAGCGACCGGTATGTCACCATCCGTTATCGCCAATTCCTGGAGGGACTTCTGCTCAACCGGATCCCCCTGATGAACAAGTTAAAGTGGCGACTGGTGGCCACAACGAATATTATCTACGGCGAACTGAGCCAGGAGAATCGCCAGTTGATTGCAAGTCAAACCCCGGACGGTCAAGCCGCCTATCCAACCGGGTACCTTGCCGGTACCCCGTATGTGGAAGTAGGGTGGGGCGTGGAAAACATCTTCCACTTCTTCCGCGTCGATTTTGTTCACCGGCTCACCTACCTGAACAGGCCGGACTCGCGACCCTTCGGCGTGGTGGCGACGATTCAGTTCAAACTCTGATCGCGGCGTTTGCCCCCAAAATGTTGCATATTTGCAACCTCAAAATTCCGTGGAGTACATGAGTGAAGTGAAGATAACATTGCCTGACGGCTCGTCGAGGGTTTTTCCTTCCGGCGTGACTGGCATGGCGATCGCCCAAAGTATCAGCGAAGGGCTGGCCCGCAACGCGCTGTCCATTGAAGTGAACGGCGAAATCAGGGATTTGTCCCGGCCGATAACCGGTGATGCCTCCATCCGCATCTTTACCTGGAATGACAACGGAGGCAAGTATGCCTTTTGGCACTCTTCCGCCCACCTTCTTGCGGAGGCGCTTGAGGCTTTATATCCGGGCGTGAAGTTTGGAATCGGTCCCCCAATAGAAAATGGATTCTACTACGACGTGGACCTCGGCACACAGGCTTTCGGGGAGGATGACTTGGCCAAAGTGGAAGCCAAGATGCTCGAGTTAGCCCGAAAGAACAGCGTCTATACGCGCCAGGAAGTTTCCAAGAAGGAAGCGCTGGACTACTTTGGCAAGAAGGGCGATGAGTACAAACTGGAACTCATCAACGGCCTGGAAGACGGTTCGATTACCTTCTACCATCAGGGAAATTTCACTGACCTCTGCCGCGGACCGCATATCCCTCACACCGGCTTCATCAAAGCGGCCAAACTGCTTAACGTGGCCGGTGCCTATTGGCGCGGGGATGAGAAGAACAAGATGCTTACGCGCATCTATGGTATTACCTTCCCGAAACAAAAAGAGCTTGACGAATACCTCCACATGCTGGAGGAGGCGAAGAAACGCGATCACCGGAAATTGGGTAAAGAACTGGAACTGTTTGCCTTCTCGGAGAACGTAGGCATGGGCTTGCCACTTTGGCTCCCCAAAGGAACCGTGGTGAGAGAGCGCCTGGAGCAGTTCATGCGTAAGGCACAGATCAAAGCGGGTTATGATCCTGTAGTTTCTCCGCACATCGGAAGCAAGGCGCTGTACACCACCTCCGGCCACTGGGAGAAATATGGAAAGGATTCCTTCCGTCCGATCACTACGCCAAACGAGGGCGAGGAGTTCATGCTGAAGCCGATGAACTGCCCTCACCATTGCGAGATGTACAAGGTCAAACCCCGGTCCTACAAGGAGCTACCCATCCGGTTCGCTGAATTTGGGACCGTATATCGCTATGAGCAAAGCGGGGAACTGCATGGCCTTACGCGCGTACGTGGCTTTACCCAGGATGACGCGCACATCTTCTGTCGTCCTGACCAGGTGAAGGAAGAATTTATCAAGGTGATCGACCTCGTGCTGCACGTGTTCAAGTCCCTGGGATTTGAAAACTACACGGCACAAGTCTCTCTTCGCGACCCGGATAACAAACAGAAATACATCGGCGAAGACGCCCTGTGGGATCGGGCCGAACGCGAGATTCAGGAAGCCGCCGATGAACGCGGATTAAAGACAGTGGCCGTGAAAGGGGAGGCTGCCTTCTATGGTCCCAAACTCGACTTCATGGTTAAAGATGCCCTTGGTCGCAGCTGGCAGTTGGGAACCATCCAGGTCGACTACCAACTGCCCCAGCGGTTTGATCTCGAGTACATTGGGTCCGACAACCAGAAGCATCGCCCGGTGATGATTCACCGTGCTCCTTTTGGTTCGTTGGAGCGATTTGTGGCCGTCTTGCTGGAACACTGCGCCGGAAACTTCCCCTTGTGGCTGTCGCCTGATCAGGTAGCCGTGCTGCCCATATCGGAACGGTTCAATGATTACGCAGCTGAGGTGCTCCAGGAGTTGAAGAACCTGGACATCCGTGGATACCTGGATGACCGCAACGAGAAGATCGGCCGCAAGATCCGCGATGCGGAGGTCAAGAAGGTGCCCTTCATGCTAATTGTGGGTGAAAAGGAGGCGGCCGACAAGAAAGTTGCCGTCAGGAAGCACGGGAAAGGAGATGAAGGATCCGTTCCGCTGACCGACTTCATCCAGTTGGCGGCAAAGGAGTTTGCTATGCCGGTATAGGCCGAATGCGCAAAAATTAGGGCCTTTTGGCGAGGAAAGATTGAAATAATGGTGATATTTGCGGCCCTGCAAACCGCCTAAAACGCTGTTTGCCGGTTAATTGGAAGGATTATTGTTGTTTAACTAAACCCATCGAGTGGCATTTTTTCCTGCAAGTAGTCGTCCTCCTGGGGGCAGTCGCCCGCCTGGAGGCAACCGTCCGATAAGGGGCTTTCGCCCCAGGGTGGTTGAGGAACCTTATCGTGTGAATGAGCGCATTACGGCTCCCCGGGTGCGCGTGGTTGGCGAGAACATCAAAGTGGATGTATACCCTATCCAGCAGGCACTGAAGATCGCCCAGGAAGCCGGATTGGACCTTGTCGAAATATCCCCGAATGCGGATCCGCCCGTGTGCAAGGTGATCGACTACTCGAAGTTTAAGTACGAACAGAAGAAGAAGCAGAAGGAAATCAAGTCGAACGCTCAGAAGACGGTTGTCAAAGAGATCCGTTTCGGGCCTAACACCGATGACCACGACTTCAACTTTAAGGTGAAGCATGCCATCAACTTCCTGAAGGAAGGCGCCAAGGTCAAGTCCTATGTGCACTTCGCCGGGCGGTCGATTGTGTACAAGGAGCGGGGAGAGATACTCCTGCTCAAGTTCGCCACCGCCCTGGAAGAGGTAGGCAAGGTGGAGCAGCTGCCGAAGTTGGAAGGAAAGCGTATGTATATGATGGTTGCTCCGAAACCGGGCGCAATCAAGAAATAAGGTAGAGAGAAAAGAAAGCGATATCAATTATGCCCAAGTTGAAGACCAAGTCAGGAGCAAAGAAACGTTTCAAGGTGACCGGCAGCGGTAAGATCAAGCGGAAGCGCGCCTACAAGCGTCACATCCTGACCAAAAAAGAAACAAAGCAGAAGAGAAGGTTAGGCAACAGCGCCGTCGTTAAGAAAGTTGACGAAGGCAATGTCCGCCCGATGCTTCCCTATGCCCTGTAGTCCCTGCAGAAGCTGGGACGGTTTTAATGTTTAACCCGGTTCCATGGCCTGAAAGTCCCCGTACGATCGGGGCGCCTGTAACCAAAAAAAGCAATTATGCCACGTTCAGTTAACCACGTAGCATCCCGTGCCAAGCGCAAGAGGGTGCTCAAACTCGCCAAAGGTTTCTTTGGCCGCAAGAAAAACGTATGGACCGTCGCCAAAAACGCGGTCGAAAAAGGTCTCGGATACATGTACCGGGATCGCAAAGCCAAAAAGCGTGATTTCCGCGCTTTGTGGATTCAGCGAATCAATGCCGGCGCCCGGCTTCATGGTATGTCCTACTCCGAATTGATGGGCAAACTCAAGAAGGCCAACATCGACCTTAACCGGAAAGTGCTCGCCGACCTGGCCATGAACCACCCGGAAGCATTCACCGAAGTGGTGAAGAAACTCAAATAACCAAGAAGGGGCTCAGGCCCCTTTTTTGTTGGCTTCCTCTTGAGCAACTTGCCATCGAGTTTCACCATGACACGTTCCCGAAAGATATTCCTCATTGGTGCCGCAGTCTTTGTTGTCTTCCTGGTGTTCACCGTAATCGACATAAGCCGGAGGACAACTCCGCCGTGGAAGAAAAACAAGCAAAAGGAGATGCCTGCGGACACCTCCAAAAGCAATTCATCGGCTAAATCGGCACCTCAACAGCCATAAAATCAGCTGGCCGGTGCAGCATTTTGGCGTCACGGCTGTCCCGTTACCTTCGGTACAGATTAAAGCCAACTATAGACAGGAAAATCCCCTGGGGTCAAGGACTTTGGGGGATTTTCTTTTTAGATGGTTACCGGCCGGGGATGCGCAGTTGGACCAACTACGCCAATGTGTCGGCCAGCGCGCAAAACATTAAATTGAGGACCAGCGCCAAGGCAATGCCTCCGGCCGGACAAACCGCCTTGTCGGATCAACAGATTCAACTGATCCCTGTTGGGTGGATGCCGGCGCCAAAAACAATTAATTAATTGAGGTGATCCTCCTTCTCGTTCTGCTGATTTCGGCCCCGGCGGTCGCTCAAGACCTTGTCGTTGAAAAGTCCATGGTTTCTTTCTTCCGGGAAGCATCCGTGGAAGATATCTCGGCCACCAATGCGAAGTCGGCTGGTCGCCTTAACCTGGGCAACGGGGAAATTGTGTTTGACGTTCCCGTCGCGGGATTTGAATTCAAGAAGGCGCTGATGAAGAAGCACTTCAATGAGAAGTACATGGAATCCGGAAAATATCCAATCGGTACGTTTAAGGGCACGGTGCGTGGAATCGCGATTGACAAGGCCGGCATCCAAAGCGTTCGGGCGACGGGTCAACTGACCTTGCATGGCGTGACCCGGGAGGTGGCCATCGATGGCACAGCGGAGGTTGTTGGAACCCGGTTGACCCTTCGATCGAAATTCACGGTTCAGTTTGAAGATTACGGAATTCAAATCCCTGAATTGTTCTGGAAAACCGTGGCGGAATCCGTGGATGTTTCGGTCGACTTCACGTTCAAACCTGTTCAGGATCTGCGGTGACAGGACAGAACAGGGAATTCTTCTATTTTTGTGCGAACCTGAATTCTCGTTGCTTCTTCTTTCCATCATCGCCTACCTCGTGGTCACCGTGCTCATCGGCTATTGGGCATCGCGACGGGTAAGAACAGCCGGCGACTTTATGCTGGCGGGAAGAAGCCTCCCGATACTGCTGAGTTCTTCAGCCTTGTTTGCCACCTGGTTCGGATCCGAGACGGTCTTCGGCGCATCCTCCGAGTTTCTGAAGGGTGGGTTATACGCCGTGATCGAGGATCCCTTCGGCGCTGCCCTCTGCCTGATCCTCTTTGGGGTTTTCTTTGCCAGGAAGCTTTACTCCATGAACCTGCTCACGCTCGGCGACTTTTTCAAGGTCAGGTTCGGACATAAGGCCGAGCTCCTCTCCAGCGCTTTGATGGCTCCGCCCTACGTGGGTTACATCGCCGCGCAATTAGTAGCCATGGGGCTCATCCTGAATGTGGTCTCCGGCCTCGATGTATGGATGGGCGTCGTAGGCAGCGCCCTCGTGGTAACCTTCTATACCTACATCGGAGGCATGTGGGCCATTTCGATAACCGACTTTGTTCAAAGCATAATCATTATCCTGGGTCTGGTAGTGCTTGCTGTTGTGCTGGCGGACAAAGCGGGAGGGGCCGCGGTAGTCTTTCAGGAAGTCCAACCGGAGAATTTCCGTTTCTTGCCAAAGGCAGAGTGGCGGGAGATCACCGCCTACTTCGCCGCGTGGTCTGTACTCGGGCTGGGATCGATCCCGTCGCAGGATGTATTCCAGCGAGCCATGTCCTCGGGTTCGGCCAACACCGCCGTGAAGTCGTGCTATTACGCGGCGGGCCTTTACCTGACAGTGGCCATGCTCCCTTTGTTTATCAGCCTATGCACCAAGCACCTTTACCCGGACCATCTTGCCGGTGATACCCAGGTGGCGCTGCCACTTATGGTGCTTCAGCATACTCATCTTGCTGTCCAGGTGCTATTTTTTGGATCGCTGCTGTCGGCGATCATGAGCACGACCAGTTCGGCTATCCTGGCCCCGGCGGCGATTTTTTCGGAGAACCTCGTCAGGCCCCTGATGAAGGAACGTATCACCGACCGCCAGATGTTGTGGCTCACGAAAGGCTCTGTGCTTCTGTTCAGTGCCCTGGCTACGCTGATGGCGTGCCTAAGGAGCAATATCTACCAGTTGGTGGGCGAGTCGTCGGTGCTTAGTATGGTGACGCTGCTGGCGCCATTGACGTTTGGAATTTATTGGAAACGAACAACTTCCGCCGGCGCGATGGCCTCGATGGCGATAGGTGCCTTGGCGTGGTTGATTTTTGAGTTTGTCGTGGATGTGGGCGTTCATAGTCTCGTACCCGCAACCGCACTGAGCATAGTGGCCTTAATCGGCGTGAGTTATTTTACTCCGGCGCCGCAGGCTGAGGAGTCGCCACACTGATCTGTCAATACGGCTTACTTCTTCTTCGCCAGGTAGTCCCACACCAGGCTGCACGATCCCAGGATCGGCGCTGTCTGGTTTTCCAGCCCTGAGGGAAGGACCTTGACCCTTCCCCGGAACTGTGGCATGAGGTTCTTCTCCATGTGGTAGATGGTGGGATCGAAGATGAGCGAACCGGCCAATGCCAGGCCGCCAAAGAGAAAGATGGCTTCAGGATCTGTATGGACGACCGTATCGGAGAGTTTCATGCCAAGGACACGGCCCGTGTATTCAAAAGCTTCCTTGGCGACAACGTCTCCGCGGTGTGCGGCTTCGGAGATCATCTTGGTGTTAAGGTCTTCAAAGCTGATCCCCCTCAGCTCACTGGGCTCCAGGTGATCGGCAAGTAGTTTGTACACCGTGCGCTTGATGCCGGTGGCGGAAGCATAGGTCTCCAGGCAGCCGCGCTTCCCGCAATTGCAGTATCGCCCGGTGGGATTCACCGTCGTGTGACCGAGTTCTCCGGCAATGCCGTTATGCCCGTTGATCAGTTCGCCGCCGCAGACAAATCCACTACCCAACCCTGTGCCCAGGGTAATGATTACAAAGTCCTTCATGCCTTTGGCATTTCCGTAGATCATTTCACCCACGGCGGCCGCGTTGGCATCGTTCGTCACCAGGCAGGGAACCTGAAAGTCCTCGGTGAACATCTTCCCGAGCGGGAGAATGCCTTTCCACCGCAGGTTTACCGCGTTTTCGATCGTACCATGGTAATAGTTGCCGTTGGCCGCGCCGACACCGATGCCCACCAGCTTGTAATCCTTCGGAGCAGTTCCCATCCCTGTGCGAATCGCGTCAGCGAGAGAGTCAAAGAAATCCTGGAAGTCGACGAAGTCATTCATCGGAAGACTTTCCTGGTGAAAGACGTGTCCTTCGCGGTCAGCGAGACCAAACTTGGTGCTGGTTCCGCCAATGTCGATACCGACGGTATACGGGGTCATGGCGACGCCTAGGTAGAAAGAATTTTGGCGAGCCGCAAGGCCTCCTGATCGATTTCGTGTGACTTGCCGTTCATGATGTCATCAAACTGGTTGTACACCATCTTTCCATTTCGGATGCCGACCATGCAGTCTTTCTTCCCGTTCAGCAGGCCTTCCACCGCGGCCAGTCCCATCTGGCTGGCCAACACGCGATCAAAGTAGGTGGGGGCGCCACCGCGCTGAAGGTGACCCAGGATGGTCACTTTGATGTCAAAGTAATTCGAGCGTTCCGCCACCATGCGCGCCAGGTCCATCGCTGTGAGTTTGGCACCTTCCGCCACCACGACAAGGCTTGACTTCTTGTTGGCCTTTCCGCTTTGCTCCAGCAATTCAAAAAGTTCATTGAATGTTGTCTCGGCTTCCGGAATGATCACCGCCACGGCACCGCCGGCAATGGCGCTGTTGATGGCGATGTAACCGGAATGTCTTCCCATGACTTCAATAAAGAACAGCCGGTTGTGCGAAAGCGCGGTGTCCCGAATCTTGTCGATGGCTTCTACCGCCGTGTTCGTTGCCGTATCATAGCCGATGGTGTAGTCGGTGCCGGCAATGTCATTGTCGATCGTACCGGGCACGCAAATGGAAGGTATGCCCGATTCCTGCATCAGCGCATGCAGTCCGCGAAAGGTGCCGTCGCCACCGATGGCCACCAGCGCCTCGATGCCGTGCTTCTTCAGGTGGGCGATGGCCTTGGCCCGTCCTTCCCTGGTCTTGAAGGTTTCACTGCGCGCGCACTTCAGTATGGTTCCTCCGCGCTGGATGATGTTGCCGACCGAGCGGGTGCCGAGCTTGGTGATGTCACCCTCAATCATGCCTTCATAGCCCCTTGTTATGCCGAGCGACTCCACGTCGTAGTAATTGGCAGCGCGCACTACCGCGCGGATGGCAGCATTCATTCCGGGCGCATCGCCACCGGAGGTAAACACGCCGATTTTAGAGATGTTGGACTTGTTCAATTCAAAAAAGTAAAGGTCAAAAATAGCTCACGATGGCGCTATTTCCTCGTAATCATTCAGTGCAGACCCTTCAATCGTTTGAAATAGTTGATCAACCCGTTGGTGGATGAATCGTGACTGGTGACAACGTCCGGGGATGTCAGTTCGGGAAGAATTTTCTTGGCGAGCACCTTGCCCAATTCCACACCCCATTGATCGAAACTGAAGATGTTCCAAATGACACCCTGGACAAAGATCTTGTGCTCGTACATCGCGATAAGCGATCCCAGCGTGCGCGGGCTCAACTGTTTGAACAGAATCGAATTGGTGGGCCTGTTGCCGGTGAATACGCGGAAGGGCATGTGGAAATCGATGGCCTCATCGGAGAATCCCAGCTGCTTGAGCTCGGCTTTAACCTCGTCCGGCATCTTTCCCTTCATGAGCGCCTCCGTCTGGGCGAAGAAATTGGAGAGCAGCTTCACGTGATGATCGCCTATCGGATTGTGGCTGATCGCCGGCGCCAGGAAATCGCAAGGCACGAGCCGTGTTCCCTGGTGGATGAGTTGATAGAAGGCATGCTGTCCGTTGGTGCCTGGCTCACCCCAGATGATCGGGCCGGTCTGATGCATCACCGGCTGCCCGTCACGACCGATCGACTTGCCGTTGCTTTCCATGTTCCCTTGCTGGAAGTAGGCCGCAAAACGATGGAGATACTGGTCGTACGGTAGGATCGCTTCACTCTGCGCGTCGAAGAAGTTGGTGTTCCAGATGCCGATAAGGGCCAGCATTACCGGAATATTCTTATC
>JAYRNL010000053.1:0-12181 GCA_041912235.1 Cyclobacteriaceae bacterium | reverse complement strand
GGCATTGCTGCTGCCGAGGAGCAGGGTAATGACGAGGCAATATTTCAGAATCAGGTTCAAACTGAATTGCGGACGCGGTCAGGCTTCCGTGTGCTTACTGTGACGCAAAAGTGACCCATAAGATTCATTTTTGATTATTTATATTTACTATGAAGTCCATAAGTAATATTTATGAACTATACCCTTAACCAGTTGCAGGTCTTCCTCAAGATCACTCAGACTGAGAGTGTTACGCGCGCCGCCGAGGAGCTTCACTTGTCACAGCCGGCCGTGTCCATCCAGCTGAAAAACCTCCAGGACCAGTTCGAAATTCCCCTGACCGAAGTGGTGGGCCGCCGGATCCACGTCACCGACTTCGGGAAGGAGATCGCCCGTCTTGCCGAAAACATCCTCCAGCAGGTGGAAACGATCAACTACAGGGCCCAATCCTACAAAGGCTTGCTCACGGGCCGTCTGAAGCTGTCGGTGGTGTCGACGGGCAAATACATGATGCCCTACTTCCTGGCGCCGTTCCTGAAAAAGCACACGGGTGTGCAGCTGCACATGGACGTGACCAACCGCCTGGGTGTGATCGACAACGTCCTCAACAATGTGGTGGACTTCGCCCTGGTGTCGATCCTGCCCGCCGTGCCCGTGGTGGAAAAGCTGGACATCGTGGAAAACAAGTTATACCTGGTTGGCGCCGGCGATGCGCCCGCACGGAAGAAGCCCATGCCCAAGGCCGCGCTGAGCGACCTGCCCCTGATTCTGCGTGAAGAGGGTTCGGGTACCCGCCTTGCCATGGAAGAATTCATAACACGCAACCGCCTCTCCATCAACCGCCGGATGGAGCTTACCTCCAACGAGGCCGTGAAGCAGGCAGTGATGGCCGGCCTGGGCTACTCCATCATGCCCCACATCGGCATCAAGCGCGAACTGCAGCACGGCGACCTGCGCATCATCCCCGTCGCCGGCCTCCCCATCCGCAACACCTGGCGCCTCATCTGGCCCAAAGGCAAGCAGCACTCGCCCGTGGCCGCGGCGTTTCTGGAGTTTGTGAGGAAAGAGAAGGAGGGGATCATCGAGAGGCAGTTCGAGTTCTGAGTGCCTGGCGGAACGTAGGGTAACCACCGCAGCGGCGCAACGGCGCTGAGGTCGCAAAGCCTTTGCGCTACTTCGCGCCTCTCCGCCTTTGCGGTGGTCACCCACACTATCGGGATCCAGCTACTGTTCTACTGGTGTACACTTCCCTTCAAACCATAAGAGCCTCAGCCAGCGGGAGTGCTCACATGGTCCCCGCTAGCTTCGGGAGCCTCAGCCAGCGGGAGTGCTCACATGACAAATAGTTAGCCGATGTAATCGGTGCCTGAGGTTCTCGAAGGCACCGATGAACGCCTTAGCTGTAAGATCCAACCACGTTCTACTTATGCTCACTACCCTTCAAACCATAATAAGCGATGTACACATAACACAACACCGGCAAGACAAACGCATGATGAATCCCAATGCGGTCGGCGAACATGCCCTGGATGACGGGGATGATCGCGCCGCCGACGATGGCTGTACACAGGATCCCTGAGCCTTGTCCCGTGTGCTTGCCGAGCCCGTCGATGGCCAGCGTGAAGATGGTGGGGAACATGATTGAGTTGAAGAGTCCGACAGCCAGTATGCTCCACATGGCCACGGACCCGTCGGTGAGCATGGAGATTACCACGAGCATCGCGGCGCAGCCCGCCAGGATGGCCAGCGTGCGCCCCGGCTTTTCGCCGCCCAGGTTGAAGGCGGCGAAGTTCACCGCCACCAGCGCCAGGAAGAGCAGCGACTTGCTTACACCCGCCATTTCCCGGTATTCTTTCGTGATGTACAGCGCCAACACAAACGCCAGCGCGAAGACCAGCACGGAGTAGATCAGCTTCTTGCGCCGGTCGGTCATGCCCGACAGCGTGATGCTCCCGAAGAACCGGCCGATCATCGCGCCGCCCCAGTAGAGCGACACGTAGGTGCCCGCTTCTGCCTCCGGCATGTTGAGCAGTTCTTTGAAGTAGTTCACCAGGAAGCTTCCGATGGAAACCTCTCCTCCAACATACACGAAGATGGCCACGGCGCCGAGCACGAGGTGAGGGTAGGCCCAGGCGGAGGCACGCCCGCTGCCGACCACACCCGCGTCGGTGGCCGCGTCGGCGGCTTCGATCTTCGGGAGTTTGAAGAGCGCGATGATCACGGCGATGGCCACCAACATGCCAGTCAGCAACAGGTACGGTGTCTGCACGGCCGAAGCTTCTGTCAGTTTGTAGGCTTCCTGGTCGGCCGTGCTGAGCTTGGCCAGCTCCTCCGCCCCCAGCACCGCCACCGAGAGTATCAGCATCGACCCGAACACCGGCGCGATGGTGGTGCCCAGCGAGTTGAACGCCTGCGACAGGTTCAACCGGCTGGGAGCGGTCTCGGGTTTGCCGAGGATGGCGACGTAAGGGTTGGCGGCCACCTGCAGCAAGGTGATGCCGGAGGCGAGGACAAAAAGCGCGGTGAGAAACAGCTCAAACGACCGGTTCCCCGCGGCGGGGTAGAAGAGCAAGGTGCCTGCGGCGGCAGTGAGAAGTCCTGCGATGATGCCTGTCTTGTAGCCGATCTTCTCCACGAGCATGCCCGCCGGCAGCGACACGATGGCGTAGGCGGTGAAGAAGGTGAACTGCACGAACATCACCTGGGTGTAACTCAAATCAAAAATCGCCTTGAGGTGGGGGATGAGGATGTCATTCAAACACGTGATGAACCCCCACATGAAAAACAGCGAAGTGAGCACGACAAGCGCCGGCCCATAATTACCGTCACCGGAAACGGTGGTCTGAGGGCGGGAAGAGGCAGGGGTGGAGGCCATGGTGTGTGTTGTGGGTGATGTCAAATGTAGGAGTTTATAGGCAACGGGAGACCCAAGGTCAAAGGGTGATTAGGTGTTTAGTGTTTTAAGCGCGGTATTGGGGGAACTGTCCGGCTGCGGGTCTGCGGTCAAGAATGGTCATGTTCCGCGTACCGCACCATTCGGATGAGTATGAACCATGCTCTGACCTTACCCTATCGCTTTACCATCTTGCCCACCGTTAGTCTTCCTTCGTGGCTGACGCGGATCAAGTATAATCCACTGGGGAGCGAGCGGATGTCCAGTGCCACTTGCTCATCTTTTGATGTCAGGGTATAGAGTTCCTTGCCTAGCGTGTCTATGATCCTCAATTCGACAGGGGTCCCCGAAGGATTGGAAACGGTAACATAGAGCGTTTCATCAGCAGGATTAGGATACAGGGAAAATCCCCGTACCTGATCCTCCAATCCTACGATGGTGACAGTTTCTTTGTTGGACAGATCACTTACACAACCTTCTATGCTGACCTTCACTGAATATGTTCCAGATTTATCGACGGTCAGTGACGCAGTGTTCTCACCGGCAATCAGCACGTCGTTTCGATACCATTGGTTGCCGTCGGGATAACTGGAGTGCAACGTTATCCCGCCTGTTCCATCTTCTTGTGCCGTCAACGTCGGTGTTGGCGGCAGGACACAGAAAGTCTGCGAGACACTTGTTGCCGGGTTGTAGGCGGAGTTGCCGGGCTGCGCGGCGGTCAGTGTCACACTTCCCGGGCTCAATAGGGTGATCTGCTCTCCGGAGATGCTTACGTGAGCATTCGAACTCGAGACGTTGACGGCCAGTCCGGAGGTTGCGCCTGGCACCAGGAATGGAAAGGAGCCTGCATCAAACGGATGATCGGGCACCGGGTTGAAATTGATGGATTGGTTGTTGCGGATAAGGGTCAGCATCTGGTCTACCGAAGCAGGTGTAACGTGGTTTGCATCACCGTTGGCTGACGCGGTGATCAGGGATTGCCCGACACTGACGGGCGTCGCCACATTACCTGCCAAGGTTGCCACCGCTGTATTGCCACTGCTGAGTATGACCGGCGTCACCCCCGAATGGGTTGCGGTGATCGTAAAGGGCGGCCGATCCACATACCGGGAGCCGATCGGATGAAAGGCTATGGACGTCTGCCGCTTCTCCACCACGAGCTCACGCTGCACAGGTGGGATTGAATTGTAAAATGGACTGGATGTTGTGGCGGTAATTGTCGTAGATCCAGGCGTATGAATGGTGATCACGCCATGGTCAATGGAAGCCACCGAGGGATTGCTCGATGTGAGTGAAACCGGAGTCCCGGAAGTTGTGCTCACCTTCACCTTAAAGGGAGGGTCCAGGTAATGCTTTACCGGGAACGCATCAAAGAGAATCTGGTGATCTCCTTTGGACACGGTAAAGGTTCTGTCTATGGCTGGTGATTTCCGGAAGTTGGCGTTTGCAGGGACATGCGCGCTGATGGTTACGGTGCCCGGGCCACGCAGCGTTACCCGGTTTCCTTCGACGGTGGCCACGCTTTCATCAGAACTGGTGAACCAGGCAGCAGCGCCCGTACTGGTGGTCGATGTCAACAGAAAAGGTGCGTCGGTGAACACCTTGTTCGGAATAGGATCGAAGGCAATCACGGACTGCGTTTGTTTCACCGTCGTCATGGCGTTAGGTACGGACCCGGTGGCCGTCGCAAAGTCGTACACTTTGGCAAAACCGGTGCCATCCGGAAGAACCTTGAACAACGTGCCGTTACCATTGGTACCTTGCCCCGAAAGCAGAACGTAGATGGTTCCATCCTGGCTTTGAAAAAGATCGATTGGTGAAATGCCGGCATCAGTCGTAAAGCTGAAAACCACTTTCAGTCCCTGCCCTTTTTCATCGACGATGAAAAGAGATCCTCCGGGAGTCAAGCCCCCCTGGCCGGTGATGACTGCGAGGGATCCTCCTTTAAGTTCAATCACTTTCCTGGGGGTGAGACCGGTGATCGAAGTGAGTTCGAATACTTTCGTAATCTGGCCGGCAGCGTTTATGCTAAACAGCACGCCAAGATCAGCCGCGCCCCCGCGGTCGGTGACTCCGTACAGGTTTCCGTTGCTATGCCGAATGAGGCCCCTCAAGGGGGAGCCACCTCCCGCTCCGCCGGGAAAATCCGACAGCTTGGTCATCCCGGTGCCATCCTTCTTTATCCGGAACACGGTGCCCTGATTGAACGCACCACCGCCGTTGGCCGTACCGTAAAGGTAATTCGCATCGTATTCGATCAGGTTGGCGAGGCCCACACCCAATGCCGGATTGTCCAGGTTCTGAATGCGCTGAAAATTGGTACCGTCTGCATTCATTTTGAAGATGTGGTAGTCCCAGACAGCCACTCCTTCATGCGCTACCCCCCACAGGGTGTTGTCAGAAACATGAATCAGGTTGTCGGCAGACAGAAAATTGCCCGCAAAGGGAGGAAAGTCTGTGTAGCCCGTTCCATCCGGGTTCACACGGAATACATTGCCATTCCCCGTCGGCCCACCCGTAGAGAGAATGCCAAATACCTCTGTGGTAGCCTCGTTGGTGACAAGCACCCAGGGTCGGTTGGCAGGCTGAGGAAATTCCTTAAGCAGGCTGTGCGTGCCGCCGGAGGTAATGGAAAAAATTGTACCGGCGTCCGACACTCCGCCACGATACGTCATGCCGAAAAACAAACCTGCCTGGACTTCCAACAGGGGACCCAGCTGAGGCGACGATCCATTGGGCCCGGAGAGGTCCTCCAATACGCTGAAGCTTGTTCCGTCTTTCATAACCTTGAAGATCACACCGAGGTCGCCAGAACCACCTGCGCTGGTCATGCCGTACAGGTACCCATCGTTGGCTGACTCGATCAGCGACCCAAGGGGGGCTGCACCGTTGCTGGCACCGGCAAAGTCAACCAGTTTTACGAAGCCTGTACCATCAGAAGCTACGGTAAAGATGGTCCCTAACTCGTTGGCACCGCCGGCTTGCGTCATGCCAAAGAGTTTTCCATTCGAGCCGAAGATGAGGCTGGAACTTCCGTAACTGCCGGTGGCCGTCCCGTCGAACTCAACAAGCTTGGTGAAGTTGGCGCCGGTGGTTTGAACTTTGAACACAACGCCCATGGCGTTTGCCCCGCCGTTGGCCGTCATTCCATAGAGATAGGAATCTGGTCCCTGTACCAGCACCCCACGGGGTGTGTTGCCGTTGATCGGACCGTCGAAAGAGAAGATCTCGGAGAAGCCCGTGCCATCCAGGTTAATCTTGTAGATGCTGCCATACCCGATGGTCCCGCCGGCGAACGTGGTGCCGTAGAGTTTTCCGTCGGAAGCTTGCATCAGACCGGCAAGAGTACCCGTTGAAAGATTATAGACGACCGAGAAGCCGGAGCCGTCCTTCTGGATGCGGAAAATTACCCCGGAGCCGGTCCCTCCATAGGTCGTAGCGCCGTACAGGTATCCATTGGAGGCTTCGATCAGGTTGCCTACCGGTGCTGAGCCGTCGCCAAAGCTGAAGTTGTGAAGCACAGTATAGTTCGTCCCATCCGCGTCAAGGGAGTAAATGACGCCATTGGCAGGAATACCGCCCGCCTGGAGCAGGCCGTAAAGCTTCCCGTTGGAGGCTTTCAACAGTCCACCTGTAGGTAAGTTGTTGGAGTTGCGGTCAAACGTCTTGGGAACCGTGACGGCCGTGCCGTCATTGTTCATTTTGAATAAGGTCCCTGCCCCAAGACCCCCTAAATAGGCTGAACCGAGGATGGGGAAAACGGGAACCGGCGTGCCCGTGACCGTTACCGGAAGACTCACGGGTGTTGCCGGATAGTAATTGTGATTACCTGGCTGCGACGCAGTCACCAGGGTGGTGCCTATGCTGTGAGGTACCATGCTGTTTCCATTGACGGCTGCCACAGCACGGTTGGAACTGAATTGGACAGGCAGTCCTGAAGTGGCGGTAGCGCTGACCGGAAGCGGTGAGCCACCCAACGTCAGGGCCGGCAAGGGTCCAGGGAAGGTGATGGTCTGTGTGGCCTTGTCCACCACCAGCAGCCGGGAGGTCTGCGCGGCGAGGTAGTTGCGGTTTTCCAGCTGCTTGGCCGTGAGCAGTGTCGATCCGGCGCCGTGGATAATAACCACATTCCCACTTACGGTTGCGATGCTGTCGTACTGGCTGGTGAATTCCACCGGTGCGCCCGTATTAATATTGAGGGACACAACGAAAGGGTCGTCGCCGTATTTCTTCATTAACGGGTCAGAACCCGAAAAAGCAAGAACCGATTGCACAGAAGCTTTCTGGATGGTCAGAGTTTGTGTGACACTCACGGCAGGTTGATAGTTGTCATTGCCACCCTGGGTTGCGGTGATGTCTACGGCCCCCGCATTTATGATGTTGACCTTGTTGTTAATTATAGAGGCAATGGTAGGATCGGAAGAAGTGTAGGTTATGGGAAGACTTACGCCTGTTGCACCCGGGTCGAAAGGCAGATTGTCGAAGGACTTCACACCGAGAGCGGGGAAGTTAATCGTTTGGGGCGCCTTGCGGACGAACACAACTTGGGATGTTGTGGCGGGCTTGAATGACGTGTTACCGGCTTGACGAGCGGTGATCGTCACCTCTCCCGCACCGATAATGAAAGCAGTACTTCCATCGATGGTTATCACGCTGTTCTTGCTGCTGGTGTAGGTTACCGGCAGTCCGGAACTTGCCACAGCTGTCAACAAGAAATTGGCATCGCCGTAGACTTTTGTTGGCACTGGATCAAACGTGATCGTCTGATCGGCAAGCTGGGCAAAGCCAGCCATCGGAATAACCAACAGAACCAAAAGGATTAATCGAAAAAGCACTTTCATAGTGAAGATGGGTATTCTCAAATATAATAAGAGAACGTGATTACGAATAGGGGCTAGTGGTAAGAAGTCAAGTAGCAGGTAGCAAGTGGGCAAGCGGTGGTGCGCGGTTAAATCAAAACAGACGCTTCAGCGCAACAACTGCTTTCTAACTCCTTACTTCCACACACAACCGCCTTGGTGATGCATAAGGTGTGACCCATCTGACCAAAGTCACGACAGGCAGGGGATAACAAAGTTATGATCAACCTGTAAATTGCTGCCTATCTACTTCTACAACGATGTCCATGTCCAGAATCATGATCGTTTTCGTTGCGATGTCACTTATCGCAACCACAGCCTGGTGTCAGGGAAAGAAAAAGGCGAACAAGCCAACCATGGCCTGGGCCGATTCGGTTTATGCCGCGGGTCAATTTGCTGAGGCTGTCGCGTCTTATGAAACCTTGCTGAAGGAGCCGGCGCACCGGACTAACGCAGGCGCATGGAACAAGCTGGCCCTGTCGCACCTCAGCCTGCAGCACTACGCGCAGGCGTCCGCGGCATTTGCCGAAGTGTACCGGTTCAACCGGCGGTTCCCAGCCATCTTTCTCAACCGGGCCAGGGCGTATTCCGCTGCCGGCGACGTCAGCCAGTCGATCCAGATGCTCGACAGTGCGGTGATCATTGGGAGGTTCGGCAACTATACCATGTTGGAAAACGATCCGTTGTTCGAAAACGTCAGGAGGGATGCGCGGTATCAAGTTGTGCATGACCGGGTTTATGCCAACGCGTATCCCTGCATGAATCTTCCGGAGGCGCGCCAGTTTGATTTCTGGCTCGGCGACTGGGATGTTTTCCAGACGGCGAATCTTTCCGTGAAGACGGGCTTCAACCGGATCACACGCCAGGCGGGAGGGTGCATTATTCTCGAGAGCTGGGAGGCGGTTGGTCCTCACCGTGGCATGAGCCTGAACTACTTCGATCCGATCACCCGCACCTGGAATCAAAAATGGGCCGGCTCCAGCCAGGATATCACGGAATTTTATGAAGGGAAATTCGAGAACAACGCCATGCAGTTCAAGTGGAACGTCCGCAACCCCAACGGCAGCCTGTCCCCGGGCCGCCTGACCTTCACCAACCTCGAACCCGGAAAAGTACGCCAGCACAGCGAGCAGTCGCCCGACGGTGGAAAGACCTGGCAGACGGTTTACGACTTTACCTACATCCGAAGAAAGGACTAGTTTCCCCGGCCTGTTCGGCGAACCGTGAAAGTAAATTGACTCGAACCCCTGCCACCGGCACCCCTCTCGGTGCCTTCGAGAACCTCAGGCACCGAGGTTACCATTGCAGGCGAGAGCCTCAGGCAGCGGGATCAAGATCCCTTACCTCTTACTTCTCACCACTTACTCCTAACTCCTAACTTCTAACTCCTAACTCCTAACTTCTTCTCACAGCAAAAGAATATTGAATATTAAATGACAAAGGCCGAAGTAATAATCGGGTACACCTGCTGGCTGAGGCACTCGAAGCCAGCGAACGGATGGGAGTCTTCTCCCAGCAAAAGAATATTGAATATTAAATGACAAACGCTGAAGTAATAACAGCGCTGCATTTCTCTGCGTCTCAGCGCCTCTGCGGTTCATTCCTCTCCGTCCTCGGCACCACTCGGTGCCTTCGAGAACCTCAGGCACCGAGGTTGCAGTTCTGTTATTGATAATTGGGTACACCTGCTGGCTGAGGCACTCGAAGCCAGCGAACGGGAGCCTCGGTGCCCCTTCGGGAACCTCAGGGCGAGCTTCGAGAACCTCAGGAACCGAGATCAAGATTCCTTACCTCTTACTTCTCACCACTTACTTCTAACTCCTAACTCCTAACTTCTTCTCACAGCTAAATGACAAAAGCTGAAGTAATAACAGCGATGCATTTCTCTGCGTCTCTGCGCCTCTGCGGTTCATTCCTCCCCGCCCTCGGCACCACTCGGTGCCTTCGAGAACCTCAGGCACCGAGGTTGCAGTTCTGTTATTGATAATCGGGTACACCTGCTGGCTGAGGCACTCGAAGCCAGCGAACGGGTGGGTAAAGCTTCGTCGGGCACGCTGGCCCACCCCGACTTCGCTGAAGCTTCGTCGGGCAAGCTGACCCATCGGCCCCTCATCACTTCAAATTCCTCTTCATGTCTTTCACCCTGCTCCCCGCCGAGCTGCCCCAATAATACGCCGCGATGGCCAGGACGATGTCGCGGACGGCGGCGCGGCTTTCGATGAAGATCTCGCGCATGCCCTCGGGGATGTTCCCCCAGGTGGAGACCACCACGGTGTAGACGAAGCAGAGGAGGATCACCACGCCGAACACGGTCATGAACCAGTCGATGTGGCCGGTGGCCTTGACGAACTGCGCTTCGCGGTTGCGGGCATCTTCGGTGCTGGCTAGGTGACGGTCAAGTTCCTCCAGGCTCAGGCGGTAGGCGTCGAGGAAGTCCCGGCGGGCATTTTCATCAAGTTTGCCGTCGTCGAGGACAAGGCGTTTGATGTGCTCGAGGACGCGGGCGCCGGGGAGGGTGTCGGCAAGGCCCTCGAGGAGGTGGCCCATGCCCTTGCCGAGGAGAAATTTTCCTACGGCGGTTTCTTTGAGCGGTTTCATATCAAAGGTGGTTATTCGGAGTAGAAGGTGAGGAGCATGTTGAGGAGCACGGTTTGATCTGCCTTTGGCTTTTGGCTATTGGCCTTTGGCTTTTCACACTTGGTTGTTGGCTGTTGGCTCTTAGCTATTGGCTTTTGGCGGTTGGCCTTTGGCTGCTGGCTTTTAGCTGCCGGGGTGAGCAGTTTGGAGAAGAGTCTTTTGACAATGGTTTTCATAATGGTTTGATGGTTTCGGTTAGTTGGATGGCTTTATATATGGTGTGGGCGATCCGGTCCTGGCCGGCTGGGCTCAGTAAGAACTCCGCCTCGCGGCGGTTGTCGAAGAAGAGGTTTTCTACCAGCAGCGCGGGACAGGTGGTTTTGCGCAGCACATAGAAGTCTTCTTCCTTGTCGCTGTCGCCGTCGCTGGTATCCTGGCGGAGGCGGAACTGGGGCAGCTCGCGGCGGTAGGTGTCGCAGAAGAGCTGCGCCACGGCGTCGCTGGCGGTCTGACCTTTGGAGGTGTAGATGGCGAAGCCCGATCCTTTGCCGTGGGCTCCCGGCGGCATCGCGTCGCTGTGGAGGGAGAGGTAGATGCAGCGGGGATCTCGAAGGTGGAGGTAGTTGGCAAGGGCAACGCGCTGGGCCAGCGGCGTGTCGAGCTCGGCGTCGTAGACGGGCGAGTGGTCGATGGCGTGGTCACGCAGAAGTTTCTGCAGCTTCCCTGCGATGATGCGGTTATTGACGCCTTCGTAGAAGGTAAGGCCGTCGTCGAAGACGTGCATCTTGGCGGGAGCGGTGGTGTAGCGGCCGTCTTTCATGCCGCCGTGGCCAGCGTCGATTAGGTATCTATAGTTGCTCATGGTAGTTGGGTTGGTGCGGGTTGGTTCAACTTTCGGTGGATCCCGGGAGGGGAGGATTTCACCGCAGAGGCGCTGAGGCGCAGAGGAGCGCTAAGGACCCATGTCCCCTCCTCAAATCCTTGCCGTGACTCCGCTGATGGTTTCGTGTGTCGGAGCATACGGGATGGTGGATTTGAAGAGGGGGTGGAGGACCAGGTTACAGCGTCACGGCGAGCTCATCCTTGTTACCCGGTCGGTCGAAGGCGACAGCCTTGATCGTAGTGCCAGGCAGCGATGGATTGGCCACGGTCGCCCGATACGACCAGATGTTGACCTTCAATTGATCCGGACCGGCTTCACCCTCTTCGATGATGGAACCGTCGCCGGCGGTGATCACCACCTTGACGGCCGTTACCATGAAGTCGTCGGTGGCTTTCACGGCGATGGTGTCGCCGACCTTTCCACGATAATCCATGGTCTCAATGAAGTGTACCTTCGGTGCGGCCAGGTAATCACCCACGGCCACCGTATGAGCCGAACGTAACCTGCTTGTGATCCCCGTTTGGTACAACTCCCTGGAGTCTGGCAGCGCCATCTGCTGTTTGGCATACTGCACGGCTTCCCGGAATTTTTCCAGAACGGCCGTTTGACCTGGACTCAACTCTGTGTTCGGCCTGGGGCGATGGTTGGTTATAACCACTCTGCCTCTCACCTTGCGAACCGAGACGGACTCACCGAGTAATCCGCTTAGTTCCGTCTGCTTTCTTTTTGTACTCATAACTTTTTTTGTTTTTTGGTTTCACAGGGTCGCCCATTGCCGTTGCGCCAACCTTTGCGCGCTCCGCCTTCGCTGGCTTCGGCGGACAAGTCCACCTTTTCCGGCTTCGGCGGACAAGTCCGCCTTCGCTGGCTTCGGCGAACAAAGTCCACCTTCGCTAGCTTCGGCGGACAAAGTCCGCCTTCGCTAGCTTCGGCGGACAAGCCCACCTTTGCTAGCTTCGGTGGACAAGGTCGGTTGGTACTCGGTCAGTG
>JAYRNL010000052.1:0-5105 GCA_041912235.1 Cyclobacteriaceae bacterium | reverse complement strand
GGGAGATCAACCTCACCGGACCGTTTTTGTAACCACGCGATTTGGCAATGTACTGGGGTCGAACGGTTCCGTCATACCACTGTTCAAGAAACAGATCGAAAGCGGCGGCCCAATCACGGTCACTCACCCGGAGATCACCCGTTTTTTCATGACCATACCGGAGGCCTGTCAGCTGGTTCTGGAAGCTGGAACGATGGGCAAAGGGGGAGAGATATTCATCTTTGATATGGGTAAGTCAATGAAGATACTTGACCTCGCCCGCAAGATGATCTGGCTTTCCGGATTGGAGCCTGACCGGGATATTGAGATTCATTTCACCGGGCTTCGCGAAGGGGAGAAGCTGTACGAAGAATTGCTCTCCAACCAGGAGAATACTTTGCCGACGCACCACAAGAAGATCCTGATCGCCAAGGTTCAGGAATACGCCTACGACGAGATTAACCGCTATATCGAATTGTTTAACGACCTGGTGAACGATCGCAACGAGCTGAAGATGGTGGCCCTGATGAAGGAACTGGTGCCTGAATACAAGAGCAACTACTCCCGCTACGAAGTCCTCGACACCCAACGCCTGAGCGATCTCAACTGAGTTCCTATACTCTTAGTCTGTGTAAATCTTAGAGCCAGGAAGTCGCAGACTTCGTCCAGCGCCCCGTATTGACACTTGTATTCATCCGTGTAATCCGTGCAATCCGTGGCTTATTTCCTCAGGCCACCGCGCTTATTATAGCGATAGAACGCTTTGCGATTCTGCTTGATGGTCTTGGGTCCACGATTGCTTTGGAAGAAATTGCCGGGGAGGTAATACTCCAGTTTGACGTTGTAGAGAATGTAGGCATCATTGGCATTTGGATTCCCACGTATCGCACCTTCAGGTTTGTTAGTCAGGCCTATTTCGGGCCCCCGATCAGAGAGAGCATATGCCACTGGGTCTGAATACTTGGAGGCATCATGATGAACTGTGCTGACATCATCAAGATAATCCGTAAAGGTCTTTCGATAACCTCCTTCGAAGGACAAGTTCATGAAAGGCCCCAGTTTGAATCGTACGCCAAGCCCCATAGGCAGTACTAAGGTTACCAGGTTGTAGTCTACTAGTTCAGTCTTATAATCATGGAGAGAGTATGACTGTCCTTGATATTCCGTTTTAGGATTAAAGTAACAAACCCCAATACCGGCAAACCCATAAAAATTGAAGGCCGGACGCTGATAAAAAGTCCTCCCATGTGGGTAAAAGTTATATATGCCCACAGCGCTCATCTCAAAATTGTTGGAATAAAATGAGAGGTTTCTGGATACGCGATCAGAACTATTGGATTTGGAGTCCGATCCCGTTAACTGGAACCAAGTCAAATCCGCTCGCACTGAGATCTGACGAGTTAGATAATATTGCAACCCAACGCTCATTGTAGGTTTGGCCTGCAGATAATCTCCATCATTTGCCAATTCACCCAGGTAACTGGCCGTACCAATCCCCCCGACAAAGATCAGCGACCGCTGCCGCCGCATGGCGTAGAAGCTCTGCGCCGTGGCAAGTTCGGTTGTCAGGGTAAGAGCCAGGAGGCCCAGGAGTGCGTACCGCTTCATCAAAATGAATTGTGGCAATTTATCAAATTTAAGCCAAGAAGGAAACCGGCTATTTGGCCAAAACCTGGGTGATTTTTTCGGCGGCCTCCTTGAGCATGATCGCCGAAAATACTTTCAAACCGGACTCTTTGATGATCTTGGCGCCCTCCTCGGCATTGGTGCCCTGGAGCCGCACAATGATGGGCACGGGGATGTTCCCGACCTTCTTGTAGGCCTCCACAACACCGCTGGCCACCCGGTCGCAACGGACAATACCCCCGAAAATGTTGATCAAAATGGCCTTTACGTTGGGATCCTGGAGGATAATCCGGAAACCAGCCTCCACGGTCTCGGCATTGGCGCCGCCGCCGACGTCCAGGAAGTTGGCCGGTTCGCCGCCTGATAGTTTGATGATATCCATGGTGGCCATCGCCAGACCGGCGCCGTTCACCATACAACCCACGTTTCCGTCCAGTTTCACGTAGTTCAAACCCGACTTGCCGGCCTCAACTTCGAGCGGGTCTTCCTCGGTGATGTCCCGCAGCTCAGCAAGCTCTTTGTGGCGATACAGGGCGTTGTCGTCGAGGTTCACCTTGCCGTCAACGGCGAGGATCTTGTTGTCGGAAGTCTTTAACACCGGGTTGATTTCGAACATGGACGCGTCGACGGACATGTAGGCGCTGTAGAGGGCATTGATAAATTTGACCATCTCCTTGAAAGCGTTGCCTTCCAGCCCCAGGGCGAAAGCAACCTTGCGCGCCTGGAACGCCTGGAGCCCGATGGCGGGATCTATCCATTCTTTAATGATCTTCTCGGGCGTTGCCGCCGCGACATCCTCGATATTCATACCGCCTTCCGTCGAAGCCATGATCACCGGCTTGCTCTTGGAGCGGTCGAGGAGAATGCTCATGTAATATTCCTTCGGCTGCGATTCGCCGGGATAATACACATCCTCGGCGATCAGCACTTTGTTCACTTTCTTTCCGGTGGGACCGGTTTGGTGCGTCACCAGGGTACCGCCGAGTATGGCCTTCGATTTCTCAAAGACTTCATCCATGCTCTTGGCCAGCACAACACCTTTCGAGCCGGTCTCCTTGATTGTTCCTTTGCCCCGGCCGCCGGCGTGGATCTGGGATTTGACCACGAACCATTTCGTTCCTGTTTCCCCATGCAGTTCTTTGGCCGCCGCAACAGCCCGATCGGGGGTGTCGGCCACTATGCCGCCCTGCACGGCAACACCGTACTTCTTCAGGATATCTTTGGCCTGGTATTCGTGGATATTCATAAAAGGGTAAGTTTATCGGGCAATCTACTTTTTTTAGCGATGTTTTTCAAGAAATTGCGGCCATGCTCGAAGCCCGAGGTCTGGAAAAATCCTACGGCGCCCTCAAGGTACTGAAGGGCGTCGACCTGACGGTCCGCAAAGGGGAGATTGTCTCCATTGTCGGCGCATCCGGTGCCGGCAAGAGCACCCTGCTTCACCTGCTCGGCACCCTCGATGTGCCCGACCGCGGCACGGTGATGATCAACCAGACCAATGTCTTCCATCAAACCGCCAATACACTGGCCGCTTTCCGCAACCGCCACATCGGTTTTGTATTCCAGTTCCATAACCTGCTTCCGGAATTCAGCGCCATCGAGAATGTCATGATACCCGGGTTTCTGTCGGGGAAACCGGACGCAGAGGTAAAGAAGCGCGCCACGGACCTTTTAACCGAACTGGGCCTGAGCGACCGAATGGAGCACAAACCTTCAGAACTCTCCGGCGGCGAACAACAACGGACAGCCTGCGCCCGTGCCCTCATGAACGCGCCGGATATCATCCTCGCCGACGAGCCCAGCGGCAACCTGGATTCAAAGAATGCCCGCGATCTCCACGAACTCTTCTTCAACCTCCGCAACAAGATGGGCCAGACCTTTGTCATCGTCACCCACAACGAAGACTTCGCCAACATGGCGGACCGGAAGCTGGAGATGAAAGATGGAGTGCTGTTGTAGCAGTTTGTTTCCACCGCGAAGGCGTTAAGACGCGAAGAATCCCAGGCCTTGGAGCGATCCAACGGGTAAGGTATCTTTGTGGCCCTCCATGAAAAAAGTCGCCTTCTATACGCTGGGCTGCAAGCTGAACTACTCCGAGACCTCCACGATTTCCAGGAAGTTTGAAGAGAAAGGCTACCGCAAGGTCGACTTCACGGATACGCCCGATATATTCATCATTAACACCTGTTCGGTCACGGAAAACGCCGACAAGAAGTGCCACAAGATTGTCCGGGAGGCGCGCGCGATTTCTCCCGACGCGTACGTGGCCATTATTGGGTGCTATGCGCAGCTGAAGCCAAGGGAAATTTCAGAAATCCCGGGCGTTGATGCCGTGCTGGGGGCCAGCGAGAAGTTTCAGTTGGTCGAATTGTTGGACGGATTCGTCCGGCCTCCGAAACCGGTCGTCTACTCGTGCGACATTGACGAAGTTCACACCTTCAATACCTCATACTCGATGCAAGACCGCACCCGGACCTTCCTCAAGGTTCAGGACGGCTGCGATTATTCCTGCACCTTCTGCACCATCCCGCGTGCCCGGGGCGGCAGCCGCAGCGATAGTGTGGCGAACATCGTGAAGACGGCAGAGCAGATCGCGGCCACAGGTGTAAAGGAGATCGTCCTGACCGGCGTCAACACCGGCGATTTTGGCATTCAGAACGGCGAACGCAAAGAGCGCTTCATCGACCTGGCTCGCGCGCTGGATGATGTTGACGGCATTGAGCGGTTTAGGATTTCATCCATTGAGCCGAACCTGCTAACCAGCGAAATCATTGCCTTTGTCGCTCGCTCTAAACGATTCGTGCCGCATTTCCATGTGCCGCTGCAATCGGGATCAGACCGCATTCTGAAACTGATGCGCCGCCGTTATCTGCGCGAGTTGTACGTAGAACGGGTAGCGGCGATCAAGTCGGCGATGCCCCACGCTTGCATTGGCGTTGATGTAATTGTAGGTTTTCCCGGGGAGATGAACGAAGACTTCCTGGAGACGTACGAGTTTCTGAATGGGCTTGATATTTCCTACCTGCATGTCTTCACGTATTCCGAGAGGGAAAACACTGTGGCAGCGACGATGCCTGATCCGGTTCCAATAAATATCCGGAGCGAGCGGTCACGCATGCTCCACATCCTCTCCGACAAGAAGCGCCGCGCTTTCTATGAGACGAACGTGGGGAAGGTTCATAATGTTCTCTTTGAAAACGATATTGAGAACGGACTCATCCATGGATTCACAGAGAACTATGTGAGGGTGGGAGTTCCAGCCAATGAAAATCTTGTCAACGTGATCCGCCCAGTCAGGATTGGGGGAATAACACCCGAAGGAATAGCCACCGGTCATGTGGCGGAGATGGAGTTAAGCCACTAGTGTCTCCCCGGGCTTCTCCGCTCAGCCTGACGGTGAACGTGAGTGTGAGTGTGAGTGTGAGTGTGAGTGTGAGTGTGAGTGTGAGTGTGAGTGTGAGTGTGAGTGTGAGTGTGAGTGTGAGTGTGAGTGTGAGTGT
>JAYRNL010000051.1:0-4241 GCA_041912235.1 Cyclobacteriaceae bacterium | reverse complement strand
TCTTCATCAGGAACAACGCGGCGCCCATCACCACACAGGGGAGCACGGTGGCGAGGTGGAAATACATCAATTGGGTGTACATAAACGCGATATGACCGACCAAAGAAACGTCAAACTGCCCAATTCGGCAATCGCTGTTATTGCGTGGCCTTCTTTTTGTCGAGCAGGCCTTTCTCCAGTTTCACTTCGGCTTTGCCATTCACCTCGAGAATAACCTGGATATTTTTCTGAGTCACCAGGTGGCGGTAGATACGGACATTAAATTTTGACCAGGTCACATCGATCTTTCGTCCCAATTTCCCTTTCTCGATCCCTTTCGTCATCAGGGACGGCACCACCCGGAAGGTGTTGTCCATCGGGAGGGTGAGATAGGGTTGGATGCGGTCGATGATGGTGCCATGCGTCAACCAGTCGGCAGCCTTGATAAGCGATTGCTCGGAGTTAATGTCAAAAATGAAATTGGTGACGCGGAGCTGATTGGTCACCGAGTCAAATCCCACATCACCGCGTAAGTATACATCGGCACGGACATCGCCCGCGAGCGACAGGCCAATAGCAATTCCTTCCGGGGTTCCGTATACTTCGCTGGAGCGAATGCGCGCCTGGTGACTGCCGTAGCGGATGGTCATGGTGTCGGTTATCTGGCGAACGACCCGGTTCATGACGTCGAAGGGAATAGTCGACTTGACAAACGCGTGAACGCCCGGGTTAAGGCTGTCGGTCCGGTGGAAGGGTGGCAGCGGTGTGCCCGGCAGTGCGTTGGAGGCGGAGTCCAGAACGCTCTCGATGCTGGTCTCCAGGCTCACTTCCGCAGCGATGGTATCCTTCGACGACTGAACCAGCCGGCCACTCATGTTCTTGCCCACGGTCTTCAGCCAGACGGGCACCACTTTGCGGTTGATGCTGATCGGGCGCTGCAGATCAAGCCATACTTTTTCGATGGAAGGCCTGAGCTTAACCAGCCCGCCCACCGAGCCGTCGATCTTGGCGACGATGTCCGCCTGGTGCTTTTCCAGCGCGTTCTCCATGGGGGGACGCAGGTTTACCTTGACGCCTGCAATGTTCAGCTTCGGCTCCTCCACCCATTCAATGGGCTTGATGGTGGTTTGGGTTTTCAGATTCCAGGCTTTGTCGAGCCACACTTTCGTGATTACCGTGATGACCATCCGGGCGTGGACGGGTGTTTTGTTTTTGACCGTCACTCCCAGCTTTTTGGCGCGGATGAATCCTTTGATATCAACCGGCACCCGACAGGTAAGGCTTCGCTTGCCATCATAGGAAATGCTCACGGGTTCGTAGCGCGTGATGGTGAGGAAAAGGCTGTCGCCCTTCTTGTTGATGGCGACGCGGGCTTCCCTGGGTTCGGCGCCGATCTTCTCGTTGGCCAGCGCCTCCACGTCGGCGATGACGTAGTACACCGGCACATTCAATGTCGAGACGGGTACAATGAGGGTCGAATCAAGGGTAGTTCGCGGCGGTGCGGGTGGCTTGATGCGGCTGCAGCCGAGCGCCAACAGAAAAAGCAGCGAAATCGCAGCGAGCCCTGGGATTCTTTTCATATCGGTCAAGTTACTTAATTCGCAGAATTACTCAGGCATGCATCAACCGCTCAATGCCCGGTTTGTTTACGATCCGGATGCCGTCGTGACGGATGTCGATCAGGCGCTCGTCGCGGAAGTCGGAGAGCGTGCGGTTCAGCGATTCCGTGGCCGTGCCGACGATGTTGGCAATGTCCCGCCGGGAAATGGTGATGGTTTCGGATGGCCCCGGTTGCCCTAACTGATCCTGGATATTCAGCAAAGCCCCGGCCACCCGCTTTCTTACGGGCTGATAGGCAAGGGTCATCAGCCTGTTCTCGATATGTTCGAGGTTATTGGAAAGCATCTTGATGAACTTATGGGCGACTTCCTTGCTGCTGTATATCAGGTGGATGAAGTCGCTGCGGGGAATGAGCATGATGCGCGATGCTTCGAGGGCTTCTGCGCTTTCGTTGCAGACCGATTCTTCGAGGAGGGGCAGGTAGCCAAGGAAATCCCCTTCGTTGTGAATGCCTGTTATCAGCTCTTTTCCTTCTTCATTTATTTTATAGGTCTTCACTTTGCCCTTCTCTATATAATAGAGCTCATTGGGCACCTGGCCTTCCATGAAGATGATGTCCTTCTTGCGGAACGTGCGTACAGGCCTGTTTTCAGAAAGTTTTTGAAATTCCTTGAGTTCGCGGGCTTTGCTGAAGAATTCGATGACGCCCTCGGGAGTCCGGGTGGGGATATCCGCCAGGCTCCGCTTCTTCAGCCGCACTTCAATGGTTTTGAGCAGGTCGTTGTTGTCGAAAGGCTTGGTGAGGTAGTCGTCGGCACCGAGATTCATGCCCTCCCGTACATCCAGCAAGGATGACTTGGCACTGAGAAAAACGAATGGGATGTCGGCCGTTTCAGGGTCTGAGCGGAGGATGTGATAAACGCCGTATCCATCCAGGTCGGGCATCATGATATCGCAGAGGATGAGGTCGGGATGGAGGCGCGTTGCTTGTCGTACACCTTCTTTACCGCTTAGGGCTGTACTGACCCGGTATTGGGCCAACTGCAGGACGCTGGCGATGTTGTCCGCCATCTCCGCATTGTCGTCAATCACTAGGACATGCGCGTTCATAGGACCGCCTCATGGGGCTCCGTTAAAGTTTCTGCAGTCGTCTGCAGGGGAAAGCAACCTACGTTCGGCTGTCGGCGTGAGGAATGAGGTGGGTCAGCATGCCCGGTGACTTATATCATTACGTGTTAAGGTGTCTACGTGATCCACCGATCTACCGATTCACCGATTCAGTTGGGCACATCAACACCTTCGCTCCGAGGATATGTTTGCGTTTCAAATCCACCAGCGCCTCATTGGCTTTCTCAAAGGGGTAGAGTTCCACTTTGGGTTTGAGGGGTACGGCGGCGGCCAATTCAAGGAACTCCCGCACATCGGCGATGGTGATGTTGGCAACACTTTTGATCTCTTTTTCCATCCACAGGTGCGTGGCATAGTCGAGTTGCTGCAACGCGTGGAGATCGGAAGATTCCTTTCGGATGGCATTGATCACCAGGCGGCCCCCGGGCAACAGGCACTCCATCGCTTTCAGGACGGGCGTCCAGGCGGGCGTGGTGTCGATGATGGCGTGAGCGGGGAAAGGTGGCTTCTCTGTCGTGTTGCCGGCCCACGCGGCCCCGAGCGATCGGGCAAAACGCTGCTCTTCCTCACTCCGCGCAAAGGCAAGCACCGGCGATTGCGGATACAGGTGCCTGGCCATCTTCAGCACCAGGTGAGCGGAAGCACCGAAGCCGGTGAGACCCAGGGGTTGTCCATCGCTAAGGTTGGCGAGCTTGAGTGAGCGGTAACCAATGGCGCCAGCGCAAAGGAGCGGCGCCGCTTCGTAATCGGTGATGGCAGCCGGTATCGGGCTGGCGAACGTTTCGGGCACGACCATAAACTCCGCATAGCCTCCGTTTGCATCACGGCCGGTGGCGACGAATTGTTCGCAGAGGTTTTCCAGTCCCCGCCGGCAGTAGTCGCAGGTGCCGCAGGATGAAAAGATCCACGCTACCCCCACGCGGTCGCCCGGTTGGTGCAGCGTGACAGCAGATCCAACGCGCACAATCCTTCCAACGACCTGGTGCCCGGGAACTACCGGGTATCGAGGCGGAGGCGTGCGGCCTTCAATTTCATCAAGCTCGGTATGGCAGACGCCGCAACAGGATACCTTCAGTAACACCTGCCGGGCCATGGGCTCCGGTATTGGCACCTCAGCCAGCCGCAAAGGATTCTTTTCTTGACGGAGATCACAAATGCGATCAATTTGCCAGGCGAGCACGTAATGAAGTTACTGCTTTTCAGGCAATGGAGATGAAGATGTCAGAGCATGCGGACCAGCACCATGCCAAGCATCGTTGCCAGCACTCCAATCAATACACTGGAGCCAATGTAGGTCCCTGCAAAGAGGTATTCGCCCTGTCGCAGCAAGGTCAGAATTTCATAGGAAAAGGTAGAGAACGTCGTGAAGCCGCCGCAGAATCCAGTGGCCAGAAAAATTCGCCATTCACCCGTCATGAGCTGGGTGCGGTCCACGAGCGCATAAATGACGCCAATGAGGAAACTGCCGGCGATGTTGACGGTGAGTGTTCCAAACGGGAAAACGACGGGCAGCCATTTCCCCACGCCCACCTGCGTAAGGTAGCGGGCAACACTTCCGAGGAACCCGCCCAGGC
>JAYRNL010000050.1:0-4667 GCA_041912235.1 Cyclobacteriaceae bacterium | reverse complement strand
TTTACGCAATTTCCCACGTGTTGTTTGTTTTTTTTTACACCCCGGTGTCGCCGGACCTGGTGTTTTTTTTTGTGCTGTCTGTGTGGGGGGGGGGCTCCTTGGCTCCCCCCTTCGCCTCCCCAAAATCTGCCCACGACCGGGTCACCATCGGTGGAGAGCTGCGCGGGTACTATTCGGGCAAATTGCAGGACCGCAACATCGCCCTTGTGTTCATGGCCGGCTACCGGCTCTGGTAGTCCGTATCCCGGCAGATTTGTTTCCTCCGGCACGCCGGCTTTCCTATCTTTGAGGCCCTTTTACGCACCACCATGACCGAGGAAAAGAGCCTGAACTTCCTGGAAGAAATTGTCGAGAACGACCTGTCAAGCGGCAAACACAAGAGTATTGTTACGCGCTTCCCGCCCGAACCTAACGGATACCTGCACCTGGGTCATGCCAAGAGCATCTGCCTTAATTTCGGCCTGCCCCTGAAATACGGTGGATACACCAACCTCCGCTTTGACGACACGAACCCCGTTACCGAGGAAACCGAATATGTGGAGAGTATCAAAGGCGACGTGCAATGGCTGGGCTTCCGCTGGGAGAACGAACTTTACGCGTCGGACTACTTCCCCCAACTCTATGAATTTGCAGTGAAACTGGTTCGCAAAGGCCTCGCCTACGTGGACGACAGCACCAGTGAGGAGATCGCCGCGGGAAAAGGAACGCCCACAACTCCGGGCAAAGACTCACCCTATCGCATCCGTTCCGTTGAGGAGAACCTGAAACTCTTTGAGCAAATGAAGGAGGGTAAGTTCAAGGACGGCGAGCGGGTGCTGCGCGCCAGGATCGATATGGCCCACACCAACATGCACATGCGGGACCCGATCCTGTATCGGATCAAACATGCTCATCACCACCGCACGGGCGACCAATGGTGCATCTACCCGATGTACGATTTTGCTCACGGTCAGAGCGATGCCATTGAAGCCGTGACCCATAGCATCTGCACGCTTGAATTTGTTCCCCATCGCGAGCTGTACAACTGGTTCATCGAGAACCTGGAGATCTTTCCCTCCCGGCAGTACGAGTTTGCCCGCCTTAACATGACCCACATGCTCATGAGCAAGCGCAAACTGCTTCAGCTCGTCAACGAAAATCATGTGACGGGCTGGGACGATCCCCGTATGCCAACGCTCAGCGGGGTGCGCCGTCGCGGCTATACCCCGGAAGCCATACGCGATTTCTGCGACCGTGTCGGGGTGGCCAAGCGCGACAATCTCATCGATATCAGTTTGCTGGAGTTCTGCGTGCGCGAACACCTGAACAAAATCGCTCAGCGGCGGATGGTCGTATTTGATCCGCTCAAAATCGTTTTGGTCAATTATCCGGAAGGCAAGTCGGAGTTGCTCCGCAGCGAGAACACACCGGGAGAGGAGGGAGTGACCTTCCGCGAGATGCCCTTCGGACGGGAGCTATTTATCGAGAAGGACGACTTCATGGAGGACCCCCCGAAGAAATACTTCCGGCTGGCACCCGGACAAATGGTGCGACTGAAAAGTGCGTACATCATCCGTTGCGAGGAAGTCGTGAAAAACGCCGACGGTTCAATCCAGGAGGTGCGCTGTTCCTACCTCCCCGAGAGCAGGAGCGGCTCCGATACGTCGGGTATCCAGGTCAAAGGCACCTTGCACTGGGTCAGCGCAGCACAGGCTGTCCCTGTTGAAGTGCGGCTTTATGATCGCCTCTTCACCGCTGAGGACCTCGGGGCCATAGAAGGCGATTTCCGCGAATACCTTAACCCGCATTCGCTGGTCGTAAAGAAGGTCTACGCAGAGCCCGAACTGGCGAAAGCCTCTCTGGACGATAGGTTCCAGTTTCTCCGAATGGGCTACTATTGCCTGGACAAGGATTCAACGGCTGATCAATTGATCTTCAATCAGACGGTCACGCTCCGTGACATGTGGGCGAAGGAAGTGAAAAAGGGATAAGCAGCTTATTCTGCAATAAACCGCGCGGCCTTACCTCTGTACCTGGGCATCACATCGCGCAGCGCCTTGAAGGTTTCATAAGGCGCTTTCGGCGCTACGAGGTTAACTATCCATGGGGGAACTGACCCACCGAGATCAATATCAATGGAGTAATTAACCATCAGTTTCTTTTTTCCTGAATGCGTTATGGCCCATCGGGCGCGTGAATACGGAACACGCACTACATCTTCCACCGGAGGTGCATAATCGGGCAGGCTCACAGCCTCGACGATCAGTCCTTTTGTCATGGGATCGGGGTCCACGGTCAGGCGGATGACGAAATCGCGATCCTGGGTCAGCACGGGGGCTTCCACCCGGGTATAGTACACCACTTCACGTTCGCTTACCTGCTGCAGCACCTTGGCGGAAAGGGTTTTGTATTGCCACGCCCCATAGTGTTCCACATCGAGAATAGCAGCCGCCAGTTCGCCAAGGGTCCCGTTTATGACAAAAGTAGATTGAACAGTCTTATACCGGGACTCGGGCCGCACGCAGGTGTATACCTTGATGCTGTCCCGGTCCAGCTCGAGGTTGCAGTCGGATTGAGCGCGCAGCAGGCCGGGAAGAAGCAGGAAGAGGAAGAACAAGAACTTCATGGTCTGTAGGCGATCGAAAATGTTATGCCGTCACGGCAGCCGGAAAAATCATCTGCCAGATAGCGCGAGGTGAACTGCAGCGAGCCATGCGTGCGTCGCATGAGCAGGTAATGGAACGGGGGCTTGTAGGTAGGATCGAGGTCGGGTAAACGATCCGGCTTCGTTGACAACGGCTGATGAAGCCCGCCGCCACCGCCAATCACGAGGAAGTCCTTTCCCTGGATGCTGAAATGTTCAAAGTTGTGCGAATGACCGGTGATGAAGAGTCTGGCCTTTGTAGATTTCAGGTAGCCCGGCACAAAGTTCTTCTGAACTGACTCGGAAGAGCCCACAATCGTACTGTTCGAGTAAGGCGCATGATGGCAGGCAACGATGATCACAGCGACGGAAGGATCCGCGTCAAGTGCGGAAAGTGTCCGGTCATACCACTGTTGCTGAGCCTCAACATCAGCTGACTTCAGCTTCTTGAAATTGGAATTCAGAAATACAAACGCAGTCGAGTCATGGACTTGGTAGTACCCGGTACGGTAGTGGTCGGGAAACCGGCGCTGAAAATTGGATTCCCCTTTTTTCGCATTGCGCATCACGTCGTGGTTGCCCAACAGGGCGGAAACGGCTATGCCGGCCTGCCGGCAGCTGTCGAGGTAACGATCCATGGTGCTCCATCGCTTCTCCTTACAACTAAGATTCACGACATCACCCAGGATATACAGGGTTGACGGCTTCGTTTTCATTATGTCGTGGAAGACCTTTCCAGTGGCCGTTTCGTTGTGGTTGGATTTGAGCACAATCGTTTCCACCCACATCGGCGCCTGGGTATCGCTGATAAAACCTATTTCTGTCTGACCGTAAGCGGTGAAAATACCCATCAACAAACCCGTCGATAGTATGCACACCTGACGTAAATCATTTCGGCTAGCCCGCAGTTCCATATACCTTTGAACGGTTATCCAACATCCATGCCGGAGAATTCGCTGCCAAAAATACTGATTATCCTCTTTTTCGCCGGCGGCCCAATTCTTGCCATGGCACAGGAGAAGGATACGTTTGACATTGCGGAGGCATCCATCTACTTCCCTCACCGCTACAAGCCGAAGGAGTTACGGATGGAGGTGGCCATGTCTCAGCTCAAACTGCCGTTCGACTGGCTGGAGACGGCCATTCAGGCTCCGCTTTTCCAGTTCCACGTCAACTATGGATTGCCGAAAGGTTTAGCGCTGGACAGCCGCTTTTCAACCCTGTTTGTCTCCAACCAAATCTCACTGGGACCGCGCTGGAACTTCCGGAAAGAGAACGTGTCATTTAACCTGGGCTATGATATAGCTTACACCTTCGGGTTCCTCAACCAATTCGGCTTCGCCAGCAGTGCCCAATCCTGGATCAACTATCCCAACGCGTCGGTGGGATGGAAGTTCAAAGACGTGACGTTTACGCTCAAAGGGGAACTTGTGGTGGTTACCTATTTCAGTACCAAACAGGGCGACAACGAAATCGCCACGGATCGGAATTTCAACAACGGTTATACAGTTGGGTTGTACATGGAGCAACGGATTCACAAGAATAAGGTACTCGTACTGGGCTTGAAAAACAGCTATGCCAAATATCACTTCATGGCATGGCCTGCTTTCTCCACCTTCAATCGCTATTACAATATACCGGAGTTTTATATCGGATTGATCTTATGACGGGGAGAGGCCTATTTTTGATTGGTGTTGTCGCTGCGGTCAGTTGGACTTGTCAGACGGAGTATCCCATTGACGTTCCAAAATTGTCTCCGCTTCCGTCAGGGCTCGCTCCTGTGCCGAATATTTCGAAGGCGCTGATGGAGGGCGTGTTCAGCGTCTCCTCCGGCCAGGAGAACTTTGGGAGCGATGCCGTGGTGAAGTGGTCCGGTAAACACATGTCCATCTTCACACGATCAAACTACCTGACGTTTGAAACCGGTACCAAGGACTCTATCATTTACCTGCGTGGCTATTGGCGCGTTCCCACCAGCGACAGTTATGGACTGGTGGACATGATCGTGGCAAAGGAAGATGGGGCAGCGCTTCTCCTGAAAGGT
>JAYRNL010000049.1:0-12602 GCA_041912235.1 Cyclobacteriaceae bacterium | reverse complement strand
GCAATGCCTAGAAGGATCAGTCCAATTTTTGCCACATTCCTGTTGATCGACTCAATGAGGCTTTCCACATAATAGACCTGGAATACACCTTTTTCTTTTTCCAGGGTGGTCTTGATGTCCGCCAGCTTTTTCTTGTCGTGAAAGGCCGGGTCGACGTTGACCAGGTAGGCGTCGCGAAGTGGATTCTCGCCAAGAAACTTTTTGAAATCCTCACCGGTATCCTGGATGAACTGTTTGGCGGCCTCCTGGCGTGATATAAATACAATCGTTTTGCGTGTGGAATCCTTCAAGACAAAGTCGGAGGCCTTCAACTTCTTTTCCAGCGCCTTCCGGTCATTATCGTCCAGGGTACTTTTCAGATAAACCTGGATGCGTACGTTTTCCTGGACAAGGCGGCCCAATTCCTGGGAGTAAATGATCAACACACCAAAAAGCCCAATGACGAAAAGTGCAAGCGTAATACTGAGAACCACGCTGATGAACGGGTAGCTGCCGAGTTTCTTGGGCCTGACTCTGTATTCACTCATGCAAGCGACAAAGATAGCAAGCCGGACGAACTTGGTGGGAATAAAAAACCCCCGTTGGCGGGGGTTAAGGTTATTTGCTCCGGTAGCTGCGAAGCTTTTTCAGCAATTGTCCGTCGCGGATCGGCGCAAGCTGGGTGATGGCGTGTTGGGCTTCATCCAGGAGGTAATAGTTCTCCTTGTAGAACAGAAATACCGCACGACCCTCACCGTTGATTTCCAGAATCTCATACAGGTTCCGATCGAAGGGTCCGTAGAGGTGTAGCTTGCCCTCCGTGAATTGATAATGGAACGTGTATTTCTTGTCAGGCGCCATGGTAACGACTTCCACGTGTGAGACAGATACCTCGGCGCGTGCCGGTGTACCCGGGTTTTCTTCGGGTGCAGAGGCTTCGGTGAGTTCAGCCGAAGGATCGGTAATCTGAATGTCAGGTTTCTGTACGGGCTTAACTTCTTTCTTCCTGGGAGCCGTGACCGGCTTCTGCACTTCCACGGCTTGAGCCGGTTGGTTGGATTCGTTCGAAGCAGCGGGCGCCTCGGCGGGTGTTGGTTCGGGTTGCGTAACTACGGCGGGTGTCGGTTCAACAGCTGCAGGCACTTCTTCGGGGCGGAAATAGAAGTAAAGGCTTGTGGCGATGACCCCGGTCACCAGCACCCCGGCTGCGATTTGACCCGGGCTCCAGCCCGAAGGAGGAACGGGCACTTGCTGCAGCATTTGCTTCAATTCAGCCGCTCGTGCCTTCTGTACACCCTTGATGATCTGTTCCTGCAAGGCCAACTCCGACTTTAACGCCGGGTCACCCTCGAGCGCACGCTCAAAGGCAGCCTTTTCTTCAGCGGAAAGCCGGTTAGCCAGGTAGTCATCTATTCTTTCAAAGTTCGTCATACTCAATCCAAAAAGTCACGCTCGGAATACTGGGCTTTCACCAGTTCATCGAGCTTTTGTTTACACTTATACTTCTTTGTCTTCGCGGTATCCGTATTGGCGAAGCCGAGTTTGTCGGCGATGTCCTGCATGGATAACTCATCGAAATAATAATACATCAATACTTTCCTGCACGTTTCGCCCAGTTGCTCCAGGCACCTGGCGATAATCTTTTCCCTTTCGGCGGTGTCGAGGTCCATCGACTGAGGGGTGTCCTTCTCCTCGTTCGAAAGCCGCTTCTTCCGCTCGAGTTCCTTCCTCCACAGGTTTTGGCAAATGCTGTAGATGTAGGTACTCATCTTGGACGTCAGTACCAGGTTGCCGGACCTGGCCTTTTGCCAGAAAACCACCAGCGCGTCCTGGTATACATCCCGGGCCTCCTCTTCAGTACCACTGTTGGTAATGACCAGTTTGGTCATCATCCGGTAATACTGCTTATAGATGACTTCTAGGGCCTTTTCGTCGCCTTTTTGAATCCGCTCAAAAAGGTCCTTTTCGTTCATCTCAGCGCCTGACTTGAATACGCGGTATGCCACGGAAGTAACCGGATAAGGGGTTGAACGGCAGTTAATTCAGACTAAGCTACACTTATTTAGTACCAATGGTTCAGTCGGCGCGCAGCCATGTCTGAGTACGGTAAAAGGGTCCCCAGTAACCCCTCACTTTGAGATCTTTGCCTTCCACCCAGATCTTGGACCGGTAGACTTTGCCATTTTCAGGGTCCAGGATGTCGCCGCCGGCGTACTCATCGCCGGACTTTTTGAGGTTCCGGATGATCTCCATGCCTATGATCTTCTTTTTGAATCGGGGGTCTTCAGGGCTGCATTTGTCGCAAACAGGGTCCGGGTCAACATTGGGCCGGGGGAATATTTTCACAATCCGGCCGAAGACCATGCCCTGGTGTTCCAGGATTTCAACAATCGACCGGGCTTCGCCGGAGACATCATCGATGGTCTTCCATCGGCCAAGAATCGTCGACGGCTGGCCGAACGACACACCGGAGACAAGAAGCAAGAGAAATACCATTCGCATGGCGGCACGGTTTAAGTCAAAAATAACAAAAAAAGCCTCCGGTGAGGGAGGCTTTTGGTTTGGGTAAGGATGTGAGTTACTTCATCACGGCTGTGCTATCAGCGGGTTGTGTATTGGCAGGAGGATTCTGCATGATAACCTCAGCAGCAGGAGCCGGTGCCGCGACTTTGGGTTGAACGGGCAGCGCAATCAAAGGGGCTATCACCAGCGCTACCACCGACATCAACTTAAGCAGGATGTTGAGCGACGGACCGGAGGTGTCCTTGAAGGGATCGCCTACGGTGTCACCGACAACGGCGGCCTTGTGCGGCTCCGATTTCTTGTAGTACATCTGGCCGTTGATGTTAACACCTTCTTCAAAACTCTTCTTGGCGTTGTCCCATGCGCCTCCGGCGTTAGCCTGGAAGATGGCCATCAGTACACCGGACACGGTCACGCCGGCGAGCATGCCACCAAGTGCTTCCACGCCGAAGCCGGGCAGGAAGGCGACGACTACCGGAACGACGACGGCCATGAGACCGGGAACGATCATTTGCTTGAGCGCCGCCTGCGTTGAAATCTCCACGCATTTTCCATATTCAGCGGCGCCATCGGCATTTTGGAATGTCTTTTGGTCTTCGGGCGACCAGTCTTTGAATTCTTTGTGGTCGTTGCGCTTCATGACTTCAAGAGCGGCATGCAACGCGGGGATATCTTTGAATTGGCGGCGAACCTCTTCAATCATTTTCATGGCGGCCCGTCCCACAGCGCCCATGGCGAGGGCGGAGAATACGAAGGGCAGCATGCCACCGATAAACAGGCCGGCCATTACGTTTGCCTTGGAAACGTCAATCGTGCTCACGTGTGCCGTAGTCATAAAGGCTCCGAACAGGGCGAGCGCAGTAAGTGCCGCTGAGGCAATAGCAAATCCCTTTCCGATGGCCGCCGTGGTGTTACCCACCGCATCCAGTTTATCGGTACGGGAGCGCACCTCCTTGGGGAGTTCAGACATTTCGGCAATACCACCGGCATTATCAGAAATCGGACCGTAGGCATCAACCGCCAACTGGATACCCAGGTTGGAAAGCATACCTACCGCGGCAATGGCGATACCGTAAAGTCCGCCAAAGTAAAACGCTCCGATGATGGAGAAGGCGATGATGATGATGGGCCACATGGTGGACATCATACCCACACCGAGGCCGGCAATGATATTGGTTGCGGCACCGGTTGAAGATTGGCGCACGATGGAGTTGACCGGCTTCTTGCCCATGCCCGTATAGTACTCCGTAATGAGACCAATGACTACGCCGGCAACAAGTCCGATTACCGTAGCATAGAATATGCCGGTGGATGTATATAGCGTTCCTTTTTCAGGATCAGCCCAGGTATACAGCGGGTCTTGATACCACCACTCATTGGGGAGCATCCACTTGATGATAAACCAGGAGGCGCCGATCATGATTACGGAAGAGACTATCTCTCCGGTGTTCAACGCTTTCTGCGGATCGCCTCCTTCCTTCACTTTAACGAAGAACGTTCCCAGGAATGACATCAGGATGCCGACGCCGGCAAGTACCAGCGGGAGCAACACGGCGGACAAGCCATCGAAATTATCGGCGAAGCCAGGCACCATAAAGGCAGCACCCAAGACCATTGTCCCTACAATGGAGCCCACGTAAGATTCAAAAAGGTCAGCACCCATGCCGGCCACGTCGCCCACGTTGTCGCCTACGTTATCAGCGATGGTGGCGGGGTTTAGCGGATGGTCTTCAGGAATACCGGCTTCAACCTTGCCTACGAGGTCGGCGCCCACGTCAGCGGCCTTGGTGTAAATGCCGCCACCTACGCGGGCGAAGAGGGCAATGGATGAAGCGCCAAATGAAAAGCCGGTGATCACCGTTATCACCTGGTTCAGTCCGGCTTGTGAGTCAACACCGAAAATTTTTGCGTAGATGATGAAGAGAACGCTGAGGCCAAGCACACCGATGCCGACCACACCCATTCCCATAACGCTGCCGCCGGTAAAGGCCACTTCAAGTGCTTTTCCGAGGCTGGTGCGTGCGGCATTGGTGGTTCGCACATTGGCTTTGGTAGCCACGCGCATCCCAATGAATCCGGCAAGCGCTGAGCTGAACGCACCCAGAACAAACGAAACACCTACCAGCGGAGAAGATGTCTGGCTATCGGCGGTCACGGCCAGCAGGACTGCCACACAGATGACGAATATGATTAGGACTTTGTATTCCGCCTTGAGGAAGGCCATTGCGCCTTCGGCAATGTGTTCGGCGATCTTCTTCATTTTGTCGGTACCGGCGTCCTGGCTGGAAACCCAGGCACTTCTCCAGGCCACGTACAGCAGTCCGATAACGCCAAACAAAGGCAGGTAGTAAACGAGATTTTGCATGATATGAAAGGATGAGGTTTAAGTTGAAGTGCCTTTCTTCCATGCGCAGCACGGAAAAAGACCCGCAAATATAGAATAAGGCAAAATATTACCAAAAAGGCCGTTTTAGGCCGGGAAGAGACTGCGGAAGGCTGCCCAGAATTTTCGCTTCGTCCCCTCATCTGCCAGCAGGACTTCCAGGGGTTCGGTGACGACCATCTGTGTTGTAGGCGTAACGATCTTCTCATTTACGGCTACACCAGCAGGCGGCGGAACAAAGGCCACAAGCCTTTCTGGCATGTCGTTCCATGCCTGAAGGTCCAGCTTCTCCTGATGAACCATTCGAACGGATGCGGTACTGTGTCCCACCGCAGCCAAAAGCTTGACCAGTGCTTCCCGGTTGGCTTCCGGTTGTTCACTCCAGGGTTTGTTCAATACCACCACCAGCGGAAACCGGAAGTTGTAGATTTCTTCGGGATAGGTGGCGGTAAGAAGTGCTGACATCATCAATAGGATTAGGCGGTTCTAAAAGAGCATGAACTGAAGCCCGGCGGTGATCTGAGGTGTGGTGAAAGTTGTATCCGTGTCAGGCGGAAGTGCGATGCCATTGGATGCACTGATGTAGGTTCGATGAGCCATGGTATAGAATACCCCAATAGAAAAGGTGAAATACACCGTGCGACTTTGACCGATGGGGGACGCCGTCATGAACCTTGCCCCATATTTCTGATGAGTTTCCGTGAAGTATAAGGAGGCTACAAGGTTACTTCCCGAAAAATCCTGGTTAATGTACGGATTCGATTGAAGCTGGTGTGTTTCAATAAACAGCATGATGCGTTTGTCGTTCCTCATATCAATGAACTGATATCCCACGCGAAACCGAACGCCCTCGCAGTTATTGGTCAGCCAGGGGGTCGTCGTACTAAAAGGGCCCCATGCATAACTCATGCCACTGGTCAACGCGATTTGATAGCCGGCTTGAAGAGAAAGTCTGTGAAAAGATTTGCGTGGTAGTTCTCCACCCACATAGAATTCGCCAAACGTGTTATACCCTATTGAAATTCTTTTCTCCGGAGGTTTAGGATCATCAAACACGGGTATCTGGGCAAGGAGCAGTTCTGGCGCTGCCAGCAGGATGGTCAACAGAAAATTGTGGCCGTGCCTGTTCATATTCGGCGAGTTACGATCGCTCAAAAATTGATTTCAGTTCATTAGCTTCAGAGGGCTTCATCCTTCCCGCAAGTATCAGGCGGAGTTGACGACGCCTCAGCGCTCCGTCATAAAGATGTTTTTCCTCCTCGGTTTCGGGAACAACCTCTGGCACCTCCACGGGCCTGCCTTCGCGGTCAACGGCGACAAAAGTAAAATACGCCGAATGGCTGGCCACCTTCTTTGCCTCCGGTATGTTTTCTGCCTCCACGTCGATCCGGATCTCCACCGATGAATTGAATGATCTTGTCGCGCGCGCTTTTAACGTAACGACATTCCCCAATTGAATAGGCGTGCGAAAAGAAATGTTGTCGACAGAGGCAGTGACCACAATACTGTTGCAGTGCTTCTGGCCCGCGATGGCCGACACCACATCCATCCAGTGCATAAGCCTTCCGCCCATCAGGTTGTTCAGCGTGTTGGTATCGTTGGGGAGCACCATCTCGGTCATGCTCACAAATGACTCGCGGGGTGCCTTTTTCTTTCTTTCCATGATTGCAGCATGATTACCTGTTGTCTTTCCAGCCTTCTTTGCCCAGAAGAGGAACAAATGCAAACGTATCAAATTCTTCCTTGCGGATCACACCATTCGTCTTCGTTATCCGCATCATCACCTGCTTGTCACGCCCCCCTACAGGCACGACGAGAACGCCGTGGTTGGCGAGCTGCTCAACTAGGGCGTCCGGGACTACAGGCGCGCCCGCGGTGACAATGATCTTGTCATAGGGCGCCCGGATAGGAAGTCCCTTGGACCCGTCGCCCCAAAAGAAATAGGGATGATAACCGAGCTGCGGTAGTAGTTCCTTGGTCTGTTCGTATAAGATCTTGTTGTATTCAATGGTATATACCTTGGCACCCATCTCCAGCAGGACACAGGCCTGGTAGCCTGAGCCTGTCCCGATTTCGAGCACTTTTTCACCTGCCTTCACTTGCAGAAGTTCGGTTTGAAAGGCCACTGTATAGGGCTGTGAAATAGTCTGCCCTTCGCCGATGGGAAAGGCCTTGTCCTCATAGGCGTGATTAAGCAGGGCGGGGTCAAAAAACACGTGCCGGGGCACCTTCCCAATGGCCTCCAGCACCCTCTCGTCGCGTATGCCTTTTTGGCGCAATTTTCGGACTAATTTTCCGCGTAATCCCCGCTGCTTGTAGGTGTCCTCGATCATCGATTAGACCCCTAAAAAGGCCATTTTTTGCGCGAAAACAAAGTTTTTTGAATTTCTTAGGAAAATTGAAAGTGATCCGCCTACTTTGAGGTCCTCTGAAATCACAGTGAAGTCTATTTTGCCATAGCGTTCAACTGTGTACCTGACCCGGACAGTAGGAGTGGCCAAAATCCACCCGCTACTGTAGGGGCCAGGAGAGGGTAAAAAAGCCGCAAAATTCAGCCCTTTTTCGAGGGCTTTTTTATTGCCCAATCAGCACAAAAGGCGCCCAAAAATAGGGAGCCGCATAGGCGCCATCCTGGATCATCAGCCGCTTCGCTTCCTGCAAAGCCTTACCCGAACTCATCCCGGGTTTGGCGAGCAGCATTCGGTAAAATTCGGTCATGAGCCGGGCTGTGGATTCATCGGCCACGCTCCAGTAAGAAACCACGATCGATCGGGCACCCGCGTAGACAAGCGCCCGCGACAAACCGATAACCCCTTCACCTCGTGTATACTTTCCTAGCCCCGTCTGACAGGCGGAAAGCACAGCCAGGTTGGCGTTTAGTTTGAGGTTGAAGATCTCCCCGGAAAAAACATTTCCGTCTTCGTCCCGGCTGTTCTGCAAATAAATTCTCGACAACTCCGGCGCACTTTCATCTACAATGCCGTGCGTGGCAAAATGCAGATAGGGGTAGGAGGCAAGGTTTCCCGACTTCACCGTCGTCTCATTGGCGTCGGCTTCCAACACCACGCGGGCATCGTTGCCGAACAACCGAGCGATGGAGTTGACCTCATCCCGCGTGCCCGGAAGGTCCCCGAGATTGTCCTTTTCGGGAAAGGAAATCGGGGCACAAAGGAAGATACCTTTTCCCTGGACGGGGGGTTTTGAATTCTTCTGAAGCAGCAGCCCGGCGGAGAATTCGTAACGCACAGCCATCGAGTTAATCAGGTAGGGATAATTGGAAAAGCCGGAGTTCCTGGAAACTCTTCCATAGAACAGCGCTTCGAAAGGGACTGTGCCCAGCCGGCCAGCCGGAATGAAGATGACCTCCTTGACAGCGGGTAATCCCCTTAGCAACAGCTTGGAGAGAGTTTGTGCTTCAATAGAGTATACATCAGGGGCCATGAAGTAAATCCCGTTTGTAAACCCTTTAATCTGCTTGTCAAAATCAGCCGGCAAGGTCGAGTTGAACAATCTGAACCGCTTCTGCGTGATCACAAAGGAATACAGCCGGGACCCTTTGTCAGCCACAAAATAGCTGATGACCGCCTGCTCCGGAGTCAATTGATGCTGCACATCGGCTATGGAGGGCAATGCCTTGTTGAACTTGAGATTAAAATAATCGGGAAAATCCGTCTCCATACGCTTGACCAGCGCGTTGTACTGACGATTTGTTTCGAACAGTTGCTCGCGCAATTGGGCCTCTTGTTCCCGGTCAGGTTTTTGTGCCAGCTTTTGTGTGACCAGCGCGAGGTTGGCTTTCAATTGGGTCTCATTCTCCAATACGTCTTGTGGCAACCCGGCAAACGATTTGGCTTCGGCCTCGGCGATGGATTCCTGTAATACGGCGGACTTGCTCTTCTCGGCAAAATAGAAGGCAAGTTCCCGGTACTCATTTCCCTTGATGGTCATTTCACTGAGGGCTTGGGCAATTCGTACCCCGCTTTCATACACATCGTTTGCGCTGGCGCCGATCTCCAACTTGTCGTTTTCGTTGGTGCTGCTGTGACGAATGTTGTCGATGAGTGTATCGCAGGAATGCAGGGTGGCGAGGGCGATCGTAAGGTCAGACAGTTTCAGGGTTTTGCTGAGGTGCTTCGTTTCGAAAGCATCGGCCTTGAGTCGGAGTGTGTACAACATCACTTTGGCGTTGTAGAATTCGGTCACCTTCGGATTCGCTTCCGCGTGGGTGGAGTTGAAGGTCGGCGAATTGGCAATCAACGCCTCCTGATACAAATTCAAGGCTTCATCATATTTCCCTTCATCCAGGCGTATCAGTCCCAGCTGATTGAGCACGACGGCAATATCCGAATGGCGGTCACCATATGCCTTACGGTACATCGCCAACGCACGGTCAAAATAGCCCACCGCCGACGGATGGTTGCCCATCGCATCGTAGGTCAATCCCAGATTAACCAGGGTAAAGGCCAGGTTGGGATGCCCACCGGGGTAAATACGTTTCCAGATCGCTTCCGCCACTTCGAAATTGGTGACAGCGTCGCCATAGAGTTTAAGGTTGCGATAAGCAGCGCCCAGGTTGTTGCTGGCAATGGCAATCTTCCGGTGATCCTTGCCATGAAGTTGCTCATAGACGGCCATGCCCTTTTCATAATACTCAATCGCTTTCTCTGGGTCCGACTGGCCATAAACCAACCCGAGGTCATTGTAGGACGCAGCAACCTCCTCGTTTGATTCGCCTAACAATTGTTGACGAATCTGAAGCGCGAGTAAGCCGTTCTCTTCCGCTTGGCTGTTCTTGCCGGAAGCCAGGCACACAAAACTCAACGTGGAAAGACAGCGCGCATATTCGGGCGAATTGGTTTGCCCTGCTTGTCGATATAGATCCAGGGCCTCCTGTAGTCGGTTCAGGGCCAGGTCATTCCTCGCTTTGTTCAAATAGAGGAAGCCCAGGTTGGCCTTGGTTTCGGCAAGTTGAAAGTCATTCATCCAAGCCTTGGTGTCAACGAGCTTGAGCAGGAGTTGCTCGGCTTCGTTGAGTTTTCCCAGTTGAATGAATACAGTGGCCCTGCGATTCTCCAATCGGATGGACGAGCTTGTTGTCCCGGCGTTATTGATGACGGTGAGGGCCTCGTTGAATTCGCCGTTATTAATTAGTGAGTCGATCCGATCAAGCGCCCGGTCCTGGCCGATGGCGGCATGCGCCAGGATCAACAACCATCCAAAAAGAAGAAATCGCATCATCAGAACCGGTAGATATAGCTCAGCGATGAAACGAACTCCCGGGTAAGCCCGTCGGGGCTGAATTCCCGCTGCACGATTTTATGCCCGACGAGGAGGCGAATTCCGGATCGGGCATTGAAGTTGTAGCCGGAGGTGACAATCCAAGACAGGGCCAGGCCCTTGGCAACATTCCCTTTGGCATCCTTTGACGTCCGAACACCCTGGAAGTTGGTAATTTCATCTGCCACGATCCGGTAGATGGGAAGCAGGCCCACTGAAAAGTTGAACCGCGATAACCGAAAGTTACGCTCGACTCTGAGCATGACGTCGATCCCACGCTTGAGGTCGGTTGAGTTGGGATACTTCTGGATGTAAAGGAGTTCGTCAGGATCGTTGCTCTGCCAGCGGTGCCAGTCAAACTTGTTGCCGTTTTGATTGAGTGGAATCTGAATGCCGGTGGCGAAGAGCCACTTGCGGTTGATGAGCGAAATTCCGGCAATGACATCATAGGTGCCCAGGCTGGTCTGGTAATACATCGGCAACGGATTGACCCCGTCGGTGAAGTTGGAATTGTTAGTTGGAAGTTTGGCGCCGAAGGAGGCGTTCACGTCAAACCGGTCGGAGGAGTAAAGACTCCGGGTATAACAAAGGGATATATCGCCAATGGACCCCGTATTGGCTAGTTGCCCGTTAACCCACTGGTAAGGAACCTTGACCTGAAGCGCATTCCGGGCGTTGAGGCTGAAGTTGAAGTCGAGGTTGGCGACATAGACAATTGGCGTGAGCGTTGTCGTTCCGCGATAGTAGCTCAGTTCGACCGTCTTCAGCTTAAGGTTAATGCGTTTGTTGTACGGCTGATCGGGTTTCATCGCACCCATCGTGCAGAATCCCGCGTCGCTGCAGCCTTGGGCATAGGCCATCGAAATCGTGAGACAAAAGACAGCTGTGTAAATGAGAGAACGCATAAGCAGATTACCCTGCTAAGGTATCATTCTCCTCACTAAGATGGAAGATTGGCAAGGGCGCGATTACATCCCCAGGCTCTGGTTTTCGATGGAGGCCAGTTCGATGATCTTGGCGTACTCGGCCGGGTTGAGGTCGTTGAAGAAGTAGTGAACCGGATTCACCTGCGCGCCGTTGATGAACACCTCATAGTGCAGGTGTGGGGCTGTCGACAGGCCCGTATCGCCTACGTAACCAATCAGGTCACCGCGCTTGACGTGCTGCCCGTTGCGGACAACAAACATGTGCATGTGCGCATACCGTGTGCGGTATCCAAATCCATGGTCGATTTCCACTTTCTTGCCGTAACCGGTGAAGCTGATCTCGACGTTGTCGACTGTGCCATCGGCCGCGGCGTAGATAGGGGTGCCAATCGGCGCTGCGAAGTCAATACCGTTGTGCATCTTGCGCACTTTGTAAATGGGGTGGATACGGATGCCGTAGCCGGAAGCCAGCACTACAGTCTCTTTCTTGGGCACCGGTTGAATGGCCGGAATGGCAGCAAACAGTTTTTCCTTGTTCTCAGCCAGTTCGATGATCTCGTCGTGCGACTTGGACTCGATGTACACCTTGCGGCGCAGGTTGTCCACGGCCTCATTCAATTCAATGATGATGTCATCGTGGTCGATGTTCTTGGTACGAATGTCGGCGTACCGGTCGGCACCACCTACACCGGCCTCACGGATGGACTTGTCGAGCGGTTCAGAACCCAATACCACGCGATAAATATTGTCATCACGGTAGGCCATATCGCCGAGGATCTTGTCCAGGTTGTCGACTTTCTGCTTGAGGTCCTGGTAGTAAAATTCCATTTCCTTCACCTCATTCTTCAGCATGAGTTCCTTGGGCGACTCAAAGTAATTGCTGTAGAGGAGAAGCAGTCCTACGGCCATGGCCATGGTCAATGAAACCACGCCCAGGACGTTAAGAATGACATCGCTGGTTTTGGTCTTGACGCGGACGTACTTACAGGACTCGGTATCGTAGTAATACTTGATCTTCGCCATGTTGTTAATCCTATTGAACCGGGGGACGGAATGCTTTTATAACCAATTCATTGCATTCCAGGTAAGGCCCTCCGAGCAAATCTAAGCAATAGGGAATTGCCGGAAAAATGGCGTCCAGGCATTGCCGTATCGATTTGGGCTTTCCGGGGAGGTTAACGATGAGCGTTCGACCCCTGATTCCGGCCGTTTGGCGGCTCAAAATGGCGGTTGGGACGTATTTTAGGCTTTCTGCGCGCATGCGCTCACCAAATCCCGGCATCATCTTGTGGCAGACCGCTTCGGTGGCTTCCGGGGTCACATCCCGCTCCGCCGGCCCGGTGCCGCCGGAAGTGACGATCAAGCAGCACCCCCGCGCATCGGCCATATCAATAAGTGTCTGCTCGATCAACGGTTGTTCATCAGGGATGACTGCGTAAACCTTCTCCCAGGGAGTAGCCAGGTATTCCCGGAGCGTAGCCTCGATGGCCTTTCCCGGAAGATCTTCATATTCG
>JAYRNL010000048.1:0-10479 GCA_041912235.1 Cyclobacteriaceae bacterium | reverse complement strand
GGGGGAAGAAAATACCTGGAGGTCAACTACTCCATTCGCACCAATCGCAATGACGTGATTCGGGATGTGTACAATGTGAACGCAGGGGTGCCCGTGTATAATGATACCCTGAGTAACCGCTACAAGAGCAACTATGTGTACAATCGGCCCGGATTCAACCTGCGGATGAATCGGCAGAAATTCAACATCACGGTCGGCGCCAGTTACCAGCATACGCAACTGAAAGGCGATCTGACCCTTCGCGACACGAGCATTAACCGCACCTTTGAGAATATTCTTCCGGTTGTCCGATTCAACTACGACTTTTCAAGCCTGAAGCACTTCCGGTTCGATTACGAGACGTCGATGCAAGAGCCGTCCATCCAGCAATTGCAGCCCGTGATCGACAACAGCGATCCGTTGAACCTGTCTTCCGGCAATCCCAACCTCAGGCCTGCCTATGCGCATCAGTTCCGGTTGAACTACACCCAGTTTGATCCGGCATCGAGCATTGGATTCTTTGCCTTCGTCAACGCCACCTATACCACCAACGCTATCGCGTATTCCCAAACCGTGAACCCGGTAACCCTGGTTCGACTCACAGTTCCCGTAAACGTGGCCGACAACTTTCGTGTATCGGGTAACTTCAACTTCGGATTCCCGATTCGTAAGCTGAGCAGTCGCCTGAGCCTCGGCCCAACCGTATCCTATGTCCGTGGCATCAACCTGATCAACCTGCAGGAGAATCGTTCGGATCAACGGACCTATGGCGGCACATTCCGTTACGACTTTACATTCAAGGAGCTGTTGACGCTTGGCTTAAGTGCAAACCTCAGCCAGAACAGGACCGAGTACAGCTTCAACACAAAACAGAATCAGCAGTACCTGAACGAGACCTATTCATCGGAGCTGAACATCAACTTTCTGAAAAATTATGCTTTCGGTGGAAGTTACGACTTCTATCATTACCGCAGCCAGACTACCAGCTTTGATCAGACAATCCCCATCGTCAATCTCTCGATCTCCCGCTACCTGCTGAAGAACAACGCGGGGGAACTCAAATTTGCCGTGGTGAATGCGCTTGACAAGAGCCTGGGAGTTAGCCAAACAGCCACCAGCAACTACCTGCAGCAGGAGACCACCAACAACCTCGGGCGGTACTACATGATCAGCTTCACCTATGCGCTGAATAAGCAACTCAACCCCATGGGTGGCGGGCGAGGTGGCCGACGTGGCGGAATGCGCATGATGATGAATGAACATTAGCCGATGAAAGGATAGAGGGCGGATCGTTACCTTTGGGGATGATCCGCTTTTCCATTCTCCTGATTTTCATTTCACTTCAGACGTTCGCCCAGACCGGCATCTACACACCCAAGTTTGATGTGCAGGGGCATCGCGGTTGCCGTGGACTACGGCCTGAAAACTCCATTCCGGCATTCCTTTTGGCGCTGGATTCCGGTGTAACCACCTTGGAAATGGATGTCGTCATCACCCGGGACCATCAGGTGGTTGTTTCTCATGAGCCCTGGATGTCCGGATCCATTTGCCTGGACCCGGCGGGAAAGGAAATTTCGGCAAAGGATACGCTGAAGCACAACATTTACGCGCTAAACTATGATCAAGTACGGGCCTATGATTGTGGGACCAAAGGCAACGAAAGATTTCCCGAGCAGGTAGCGATAGCGGTTTACAAGCCCCTCCTGAAGGATGTAATCGTAGCCGTTGAAAACCATATCAAGAACCACACGAAGTATGAAGTAGACTACAATGTTGAAATCAAGAGTGATCCTGCCGGCGACGGGAAATTTCATCCCAAGGTGGAAGAGTTTTCGCGGCTGGTTCACGACCTCCTCGATGAGTACTTGCCCATGAACCGGGTTGTCATTCAATCCTTTGATTTTCGGGTGTTGAAGCATTGGCACACAACCTATCCGGAAATACGACTGGCCGCGCTGGTGGAGAGTAAGAAAAGTCTTGATGCAAACTTGAAGGACCTTGGATTCAATCCGGCCATCTACAGCCCCTATTACAAGCTGGTGACACCGGAGATGGTGAAGGCTTGCCACGACCGGAAAATCCGGCTGATTCCCTGGACGGTAAACGACGAACGAGAGATGCTGGCCCTCAAAGGCATGGGTGTGGATGGCTTTATCACGGATTATCCCGACCGGGCCGCGAAGTACGAAATGACCTTAAAAATCGAAAAGAAGTAGATTCAAGGAGAGGCATTCACGAACTCAGGCAGGGCATTGAGACCCCGATTTGCCTATTTTTACAACCTAACAAAAACCCATGAAGTACGACGTTTACGGTATTGGAAATGCCATTGTGGATATTGTCACGGAAGTGGATATCGATTTCTTTGAGCGCCACAGCGTAGAAAAGGGCGTGATGACGCTGGTCGATGAAAAACGTCAGCTAGAGCTGATGAAAGCCATTGACATGAAGCGAAGCAAGATGTCGGGAGGAGGATCGGCGGGAAATACAGTCGTGGCGATCAATCAACTGGGTGGCAAAACCTATTATTCCTGCCTGGTGGCCCATGATGACCTTGGGCACTTCTTCCTCAAGGACCTGGAACGAAACGGAGTGGATACCAACCTCGATTTTAGCAACTGTCCCCCGGGGCATACCGGTCGTTGCCTGGTGATGACTTCACCCGATGCGCAGCGAACGATGAATACCTTCCTGGGAATCAGTTCTTTTCTTTCTCCTTCGCACCTGAACGAAGCGGCCATCAAGAACTCAAGCTACCTGTACCTGGAAGGTTATCTGGTATCCAGCCCCAAAGGACTGGAGGCGATGATTGAAGCAAAAAAGATCGCCGAGCAGAACAAAGTCAATGTCGCATTGACGTTCAGCGACCCAAGCATGACGAAGTACTTCTCCAGGCAAATGGAAGAAATTGTTGGCGCCTCGGTGGATCTGCTTTTTTGCAATGAAGAAGAGGCGCTGATTTTCACGGGCACGGACTTTCTCTCGGACGCTCGTGAAAAATTAAGGGGCGCGGCCAAACGATTTGCCATCACCCTGGGCGCGAATGGCGCCCTGATCTTTGATGGAGATACCTACATTGAGATTGAGCCGTATCGTGTGCGGGCTGTCGATACCAACGGAGCGGGGGATATGTTCGCCGGCGCGTTCCTTTACGGGATCACCCATCAACACAGTCATGCTGAAGCAGGAAAGCTGGCCTCCCTTGCTTCATCACGTGTCGTGGAGCAGTGGGGGCCGCGAATGCAGCCTGATGAAGTCAAGAAGGTCCTGGGCGATCTTATTCGATGACATGAACTTTCGTTTTGTTTTCTTTCTGATGCTGTTGCCGGTAACGGCTGTTTACTCGCAGGAGAAGAGTCCTCGCCTGCTGATTGAGGCCTGGGAAAAATCCTGGAATTCATATGACCTCAACGAGGTAAAGCGGCTCTTTGTGAATGATTCTTCGGTCACGTATTTCTCCTCAGAACGCGCCGGTCTCATTCATGGCATCGATTCGCTTGTCAAGCACCATCGGTCCTTTGGTTTTGTTGCCGGAGGTAAACCGTCGACCAACCGGTTATGGCTAACCCAACTGAGGTATTCACCCAATGCTGTTACGGCTACCTGGCATTTCCGGCGAGCTGATAACTCCGGACAACAAGGCCCTGTCACGTTCATACTGAAGAGCAGCCGCGAGGGCTATCGAATTCTTCATGCTCACTTTTCGAATGACCCGAAAGGCAAATAACTTTAGTGCATGATCGCCTTTTCTTCATTTACTCTCGATAATGGATTGAAGATCCTTGTACACGAAGATCCAGCCGTCGATATAGCTGTCATCAACATACTGTATCAGGTAGGTTCCCGAGACGAGCATCCGGATAGGACGGGATTTGCTCACTTGTTTGAACACCTGATGTTCGGTGGATCCAAGAATATTCCCAATTACGATGAGCCGTTACAGCGTGTCGGTGGAGAAAATAATGCGTTCACCAATACCGATATAACCAACTACTATCTCACTGTGCCCGCGGCCAACCTGGAAACCGGTTTCTGGCTTGAAAGCGACAGGATGCTAAGCCTATCATTTAACCCTGATGTGTTGCAGGTACAGCGCAACGTGGTGGTGGAAGAGTTCCGGCAACGTTACCTTAGCCAGCCCTATGGCGATGTGTGGCTGAAGCTCCGCCCCCTTTGCTACCAGGTGCATCCCTATCAATGGGCAACAATCGGCAAGGAGATTGCGCACATTGAGCAGGCGACGCTTGACGATGTTCGCGATTTTTTCTTTCGATACTACCTGCCCTCAAATGCTATCCTTGTTGTGGCGGGTAAGGTTACCGCCGCCCAGGTGAAAACGTTGGCTGAAAAATGGTTTGGCCCTATACCCGCAGGAAAACCACCTGCCCGTTCGCTGCCTGTCGAACCAGCGCAGTTGTCTCGCCGGGAAAAGTGGGTACAGGCCAAAGTGCCGGCTCACGCTCTTTATAAGGCATACCACATGCAAGGGAGATTTCACCCGGATTATTACGCCGCCGACCTGCTGACCGATGTACTGGGCCGTGGTGAGTCGAGTCGGCTGTATAAGCGCCTCGTCAAAGACGCAGAAGTTTTTACGTCGATTTCGGCCTATAGCATGGGTTCGGTTGATCCCGGGCTCCTGGTGGTAAGCGGGCGGTTGAAGGAGGGAGTATCGTTGAAAGCAGCCGAGGCAGCCGTGGAAGAAGTGCTTGACTCTGTGGTTTCGGATGGAGTGACTGAGGAGGAACTGGAGAAGGTCAAGAATCAGGCCGTGTCGACGCTGGAGTTTGGTGAAGTGGAGGTAATGAACCGTGCGATGAATCTGGCGTTTGGCTCGTTGTCGGGTGATCCTGAGTATGTAAACGGTGAGGCAGATCGGATCGCCGCAGTGACGGGCGCAGATATTCAAAGGTCGGCACGGGAGATATTGAGAAATGAGAATTCCAATGTGCTCTACTATGAGGCGGTAAATTGAGCGGATTATGAATATTCGTGTAGGATTCGGTTTTGATGTACATCCCCTGGAAGAGGGCCGCGAATTGTGGCTGGGGGGTGTCAAGTTGCCAGCCATGAAAGGGGCTGCAGGTCATTCCGACGCCGATGTACTTATCCACGCGCTATGCGACGCCATTCTCGGGGCGGCCAACCTGGGGGATATCGGCACTCACTTTTCAAATACGGACCCCCGCTGGGCCGGCATGGACAGTAAGTACTTTCTTCAGGAGGTAACGCGAATGATAACGGCAAAGGGCTGGAGAATCGTCAACGCCGACCTGACAGTTACGTTGGAGGCCCCCAAAGTGAAGCCGCACATTGACGCCATGAAGAAGGCAATGGCACCCCTGATGAGCATTTCACCTGATGAAGTGTCCATCAAAGCGACGACCAACGAAAAGCTGGGGTATGTTGGGCGGATGGAAGGCCTCAACGCCTACGCCGTCGTGTTGATTACCCGCGATTGAGATGGACCACCTCCGGGTCATCGAAACGGGCGACGGGTCTCATTCGCTGCTCAATACCACGCTTCAGGAGACGTATCACAGCACGCATGGAGCAGCTCAGGAATCTACTCATGTGTTCATCGAACATGGACTCAAGGCCACCGTGGCCACTCATCTCCGTACAGCAATTCGGCTTCTCGAAATTGGTTTTGGAACTGGACTCAATGCGATGCTGACTGCGATGGAAGCGAGGCGCAGTCACCTGGTGATCCGGTATGAATCATGGGAATTATTTCCTCTTCCGGAAACGATAGTACATCAATTGAACTATGGTACGATGCTTTCCGATCGGTCATTATTTGATGCTATTCACCTTAGCCCATGGGAACAGCCCAGTGAAATAGAGGAAGGATTCACCTTGTACAAGCATAAGGGTGATGTAGTCCGCGATACCATGACCGGTCCCTTTGACTTGATCTACTACGATGCGTTTGCGCCCTCCAGGCAGCCGGAACTTTGGTCACGTGATGTGTTGAAAAAGATTACGGATCTGCTGGCACCGAACGGCATTTGGGTTACCTACTGCGCCAAGGGGCAAGTGAAGCGAGACCTTGCGTCCCTGGGATTAACGGTTGAAACCCTTCCGGGCCCACCGGGTAAAAAGGAGATGACGCGAGCCACCCGCAAGCCTAGGTAAAGGCAGTAAAGCCTCCCGGGGTGATGCACGCATGTAACGGTACGTCATGTTGATCCACATCATCAATGGCCGGAACAGGTTCGAAAAATGACAACCCGATCTTGCGGCAATCCGGACGAACCGCGTTGAGCATACGATCGTAAAAACCGCGGCCATACCCGACTCGGTGGCCATTTCGGTCAACGGCCAGGAGCGGAACAATTACCAGGTCAATTTGCTTTAGTGCCACCGGGACTCCCTGCCTGGGCTCCGGGATTCCCCAGGCGCTGGCCTGCAATTGCTGAGGACCTTCATAGAAAATGTGCTCCAGTTCGTCGCCCGCAACACGGGGCAGGCAAATACGGATATGCGGGAACTCTCTTCGTATCCGATCCAGTATGGCCCACGTATCCGGTTCGCGGGTGTTGGCCATTGGCAGGTATGTGTGCACCACCTTGATGAAGGATAAATCGATGGCGGTAAAGAAGGAAGAATAAATAGCCAGGTTGAGGCTTACGCAGGAAGCTTCAGACAGCGCTTTGCGCCTTTCAAGAAACAGTTTTCGAAGTTCCTTCTTGGTCATGGTAGGTCAGCACATGAAATTGAAAGTCGAAGGGGTCGAAATGGGAGAGCAGCTTTTCAATGAATTGGGAATCGGTCTGGAAGAAATTGAGGAAGTTGTCAATGCGCTCCTGGAGCCCGCCCCCCGGAAACAGCGCGTCTTTCACGGCTTCCACCTGGCGCAGACCATCGGCTTGAGCGCGTTTTTCTGCCCGCATCATCTTTTGCTCGATGGTTTTCATCATCTTCTGCATCCGCGAATCGTGGGCAGCGGTCATGGGTCCCAGCGTGGGATCAATCCGGCTTGCGCGTGCCTTGACTTCGGCGAGGAGTTGTTCGATGGCCGTGGACTCCTTTTCAAGTGACAAGTCGTGGCTTGAATGCTGTTTGACCCATCGCTTGAACAGGTCATTCTTGGATTCAAAAAAAGCCTCAAGGTGCAGCCGCGTCTTGCCAATCTTGCGCGCAGTTGGAGCATCGACGACCATTCCGAAATTCCTGGGCAGGAGAATGGGGTATGGAATGTGAAAATGATCGAACACGCCCTTGAGCTCCAGCCAATATACCAACTCGGCTGGTCCGCCTACATAGGCCAGGTTAGGCAGAATCAATTCCTGGTAGAGGGGCCTAAGGATAACGTTGGGGCTGAATGCCTCAGGCGCATCCACCATCTTGCTGCGGATCTCATCACTTGTGAACCGCAATGCAGTGTCAACGACAGTGAAGTGCTTGCCATCCGACTCCAGTCGGCTGCGAAGGTTAGGCTCCAGAAGGAAGAAGTTAATTTCCCTGGGATTTACCTGGGGATCGAATCCCAGGGCTCTTAGTTTCTGGTTGGTTTCGCTGACTAGTTTGAAGGGGGCGTGAGTGAATAGATCGTCTTCAACCACGGGTTGAAGAAGCTTCTTTAATTCATGATCGTCGGCATCGACCACTACCAACCCGGTTGATTCAAAAAGGGCGTTCACAAAATGCCTGACGGCACCTGCCAACGTCTTTGATTGAGTGTATGCTTTGCGGAAAATTTCGATATCCCCTGGAACCTCATTCAGTAATTTTTTGAAGTCTTCCGTATGAAACCTGCCGACACCGCCCTGTTGATTGGTCTCCCAGGTGTACTTCTTGCCATGAAGCCGGAACGACTTGATTTCTTCATAATCGTGATCTTCGGAAGCCATCCAATACACGGGCACGAAATTGCTTGCGGGATACCGTGCCTTCAGTTCCCTGCATGTTTTGATTACGGTGACAATCTTGAAAATAAAATACAGGGGACCCGTAAACGTGGCGAGCTGATGCCCTGTGGTGACGGTAAAAGTGTTGGGTTCGCTCAGCGCGCGAATGTTGGTCTCAACCTGAGGCGAGGTCTTGATGGATTGATACTGGCGCAGGAGTACCTGGGTCAGTGTCTTTCGATAGGCAGAGGAAAATGAGGAACCCTTTTCCTTAAGCTGAAGTCCAAAGTTCTCAGCCGTCGGGAAGCGATTGTAGTAAGGCGCCAGGTCGGGATGCTGTTCAACATACTTCAGGAAGAATTCGGAAAAAGCGTGGGTGCTTCGGAATGGAATCTTCTGAAGATGCATGGTTAACAACAAGTTTGAGGGCAGGGCATAGGCCGAATAACGGCAATTTAGGGGTAAGGTTAGTGATTTTTTCCCGCGTTGGCGACCTCACCCGACAAGTCAAACTCAGTGGCGCCGGTTATGGTCACAGGGCAGAAGTCGCCTTGACGGATGTACTCCTGGGACGCAATGATCACCTCATTGTCAACCTCCGGGGAATCGAATTCGGTTCGGCCGATGAATTGTCCTCCTTCCGCACGATCGATCAGGACCTTGAATGTCTTTCCAATTCGCGCCTGATTCAACTGCAGGCTAATGCCCTGCTGAAGGTCCATGATGGCCTCCATCCGTTCCTGCTTCAGCCTCGGGGGCACATCATCGTTCATGGTGTAGGCATGCGTATTTTCTTCGTGGGAATACGTGAAGACGCCAAGCCTTTCAAAGCGCGATCGTTCTACAAAATCCATCATCTCCTGAAAGTCGGCATCTGTTTCCCCGGGATGACCGGCAATGAGCGTGGTTCGGATAGCGATGCCAGGGACCATTTGGCGAATGGTTTGAAGCAGTTCTTCTGTTTTTTCGCGGGTAATTCCCCTTCGCATCAACTTCAGTATGCGGCTGGATCCATGCTGCAGGGGAATATCCAGGTACTTGCACACGTTGGGACGCTCGGCCATCACCTGGAGCACATCCAGGGGAAATCCTGCGGGAAATGCATAGTGCAGCCGAATCCATTCAATTCCCTCTACGTCCGACAATCGACGGAGCAGTTCGGCCAGATTTCTTTTCTTGTAGAGGTCCAGACCATAGTAGGTTGAATCCTGGGCGATGAGAAGCAACTCCTTTGTGCCTTGCTTGGCCAGGTTCCGGGCTTCTTTTTCCAATTCCTCCATGGGCCTGGATAGGTGTCCGCCGCGCATCAAGGGTATGGCACAGAAGGAACAGGGTCGGTCGCAGCCTTCAGAAATCTTCAGGTAGGCATAGTGACCCGGATTGGCCAGAATGCGTTCGCCTACGAGCTCCTTCTTGTAGTCGGCATTGAATTGTTTGAGCAGACGGGAGAGGTCGCGCGTACCAAACCATGCGTCAACCTGTGGAATTTCTTTTTGTAAATCGTCCTTATAGCGTTGTGAGAGGCAGCCAGTCACATATACTTTATCGACCAGGCCATCCTCTTTTGCATCGGCATAGCGAAGAATTGTGTCGATTGATTCCTGTTTGGCGTTATCGATGAACCCGCACGTATTGATAACGACGACCCGGCTGTCATCGGCGGAGGACTCATGGACAGCATCAATGCCATTGCCCCTGAGTTGGGTGAGTAGTACCTCCGAGTCGACCTGGTTTTTTGAACAACCGAGCGTCACAATGTTGACTTTGGTCTTCTTGTTGCCTTTGACGCGCACGGATTTTGGATTAGGGATGCAAAATTAAGCAGTTTGACATCCCAACGGTTATATTTGAAAATTAATTCCCATGGTGCGTTTTCTTCCGTTGGGGCTTCTGGTCCTCCTGTTTTCTTCTTGCCTGAATGAGCCCGATTGCATCATCACTTCGTCTAATGAGGTAAAAATTACTTTTCACAAGCTAACCTCCGACTCGGCACGAACTGTCATTTTGGATTCTATCCGGGTTACGGGTACTGACTCGGTATTCAATACCGGTGATACCGTAACCAGTGTCAAGTTACCGGTTGACCCTCGCCTGGCTGGGGTCACCTTCAAATTTTACTACGAGGCAAAGCAGGACTCATTGGTACTGACATACCGAAGGGAAACACGTATGATCAGTCCCGCCTGTGGTGCGTTCAACCACTTCTTGGATCTCAGCATCCAGGCAGGCACCTTCCCGGACGCAAAGGTTGTTCTCACCGAATTATCCACCAGCACAGCAACCAATGTTAAGATTAAGCTTTAGTCTTCTATTGCTGTTTGTGCTGAACGCTGCCGTGGCGCAGAACCGAGTCACGGTGGACGACGAGGGTGACACCGTTGCTGTTCGGCAGCGTGTGAAGGTTCCAGACAGCCTTAGAGAGAAGGTGCGATTTCGCGCGATTCGTTTTGGAACGGACGTCTTGGCACTGGCGCTGAGCGGCAACAAACAATATCGCGGCTGGGAAATAAATGCCGACGCGGATATGGGAAGGTTCTACCTGGCGGGTGATTATGGATTTGCTCAACGCGATGAAACCCTGGCCACCGGTGGAGACTATCACACGAAAGGAAATTATTGGCGTGTGGGTGTGGATCTTAACCTGTTG
>JAYRNL010000047.1:0-7015 GCA_041912235.1 Cyclobacteriaceae bacterium | reverse complement strand
CAGTACCGCCATTGTGATTGAATGTACCGTTGTTGGTAAGATCTCTCACAACGTTGATGGTTCCGGTAGAACTGGTCAGTGTGCCGGAATTGACCAGGAAGTTAAAGGTGGTAGCACCCGCACCTGATATGGTACTGCCTGCGCCGTTAAATGTTGTCGTTGAGTTACCCGCCGCCAATGTGCCGTTCACGATCAAGTTGCCTGTTATCGTGTAAGCTGCGTTGGGTGTAAATGTCCCGGTGCCCACCGTAACATTGGTAAATGTTTTTGTACCCGTACCCGTCATGGTAACACCGGTGAATGTTACGGTGCCAGAAGAACTGAACGTACTTCCTGCCCCATCCGTGAACGCGTTGTCAATCGTAACATTCGATGTGACATTGAGTGTGGCCCCGGCGCTGATCGTGACGCCATCGAAAATGATACTACCGCCGCCGGATACTGTTACCGGGCTGCCGTTAAAGGTCACGGTGTGCGTATTGTTGGGGTCGGCAAGCGAACCGGTCGGGTTCACGGTTATGCTGCCGGTGACCGTGTAAGCGACAGCGGGTGAAAATATGGCTCCGTTGTTAACGACAATGTCGTGAAATGATTTGGTGCCAGCCGCCGTCATGCTGGTGGTACCACCGGCGAACGTTACCGTAGCCGTAGATGAAAAATTACCGGTACCGGTGAAGTTACCCGTCATGGAGAAGTCCGCATTGGCTGTCAACACGCCGCCGGCGTTGATGTTTAGCGTGGTCATACTAAACACGGAAGACGTAGTCAGTGTCGCCGCCGCGAGCACTACCACAGGCCCAAATTGTGTTGTCCCTGCCCCCGTCAATGCAGGTGTTGTGCCTCCAAAGGAAGTATTGCCTGTTGATCCCGTGAAATTGACAGTACCTGTATTATTCAGAGTACCATCGATGCGCCAGGCAACGGTTCCTGCAGCGCTGATGGATCCCGTTACATTTACATTGTTGAAGGTCTTGGCACCTGCACCGGATAAGATAGTAGTCCCGTTGAAAGCAATGGTACCGCCGCCGTTGGTAAACGTGCTGGTGTTGTTGATAACAAAATTACCGGCGATACCCATGGTTCCCGCTGGCGCGTTTAGTGTAGCCGCAGCCGCAACTGTAGCTGCACCCAAATTCATTGTACCTCCTGCAGCTATGGTCACCGTAGTTGTGCCGTTGAAAGTCACCAGGCCGGTTCCTGCGTTCAGTACACCGGAAGCGCCAACAGAATAATTACCCGCGACATTATAATTCACATTAGGCGTGAGGTTCCCGTTGACGGCAATTCCCCGGAAGGAGGGCGTAACGGCGCCTTGCAGAACATTCCCGGGTCCGGTAAAGGTAATCGTTGAGCCCGCCGCGGTAGTGAAGGTGGCGTTGCTGTTGAAGTCTCCAGCAATGGACATGCTGTTTGCTCCGCAGGCAAACGTCCCTGTCGTTGTTGTAAAATCTCCGTTGACGGTAACCAAGGCCTGGCTTAGCGTCAATGTTCCTGCGCCTTGCTTTGTCAGATGCCGAAGCAGCGTTGCGGATGCCGGCATCTCCGGGCCCGTGTTGAGAGCTCCTGCGTTGATGTACGTCAGGTCATAACTTGTTCCCGAAGGAGTGGCTGAAATTGCGCCAGCGTCACGCTGAATCAGACCATCTGTCGCCATCGCGATGGTATTGCTGCTCAACGTGCCATTCAGAAGATTAAGATTGGTAATGGTCAGTGCACTGGAGGTCGTCAACGTTCCGGTCTGATCGACGGTCAGTGTAAGCAGGTCGGTGCCAGAAAATGACACGGCCCCGGCCGGAAGAGTTCCGGCCCCCGTGAAAATCAGCTGTGCGGAAGGATCAGTAACTATGTTGCCGCCCGCCTGGCTGAAGTTCCCGTTGATGGTCAATGTCTGGCTATTAATGACGATATCTCCCGCCGTCTGCGTGAGTGCGCCGAGGGACAGATCAGAGAGTAGTTGAATTCCCCCTGAAACCGATGCATTATTCACCTGGAAGTCAATCGTCCCGGTGATTGTTCCTGCAGAACTCACCGACTGGATACCAGCTGTCCCGTTGAACACAAATAATCCGCTGCCGGCGCCGGTCTCATTGATGGTGCCTGCCGATTGATCAAATGCGCCCTTCACGTTGACGGTTCCCACACCGCCACCTGTACCCATGGTGATCAGGCCGGCAGTCTGCGTGAAATCGTTTACCGTAAGCACGTAGGGACCAGAAGATTTCAGAAGAGAGCCGGCAGCTGCCGAGGAATTGTAGGTGAAGTTTCCCGTGGTGTTGATCACCACCGGTGTGCCGGTGGTACAAAAAGCAATGCGGGAAGTGTTATCGACGGTAAAGTCACCTCCGATATTGAGTGTATACGCCTGGTTGGTCGCAAAGCGCAGTTGCTGATCATTGGTTTCCGTGATATTTAAGTCACGGGCAACGCTTCTAAGATTGCCGGCAAGGGTAATCGTCGCCGACTGTCCCGCGCAATCCCAGGTGAAGAATTGATAGGCGGCAGCTGCGTTCAGAGCAGGTGATGTATTCAGAATACCCGTGACCAGGCATGTCGAATTGTTCCCCCAGGAGATGAGCGGAATGGCCCCACCGTTGCGGGCATGATTGTAGACCACATTAGCGTTGACCGCCATGGATCCGGTCACCGTAACCGTTCCTCCAAGATTAGTAAAGTCGTCGCCTGTTCCATCGGCAATGGTTAACGTTTGTCCTGCGTTGATGGTCAGCGTGCCCGAGGTAAGAGTTAGTTGATCAGCTGTAACAGAAACTGCAATCGTTGTGTTGTTTTGGATGTTAATTGCCCCTGAAGCCGATGTAGGTGTCACGTTCTGGAACGGACCTGCCGCTGCATTTTCGCACTTTTGCCAAGCTCCGCCGTTGAATACTTCCCACGTAGTCGCAATCCCCCATTGTCCCGTTTGATCTGTCCGATAATCGCCAACCGACTGGCTGAATCCCGGCAGCGACAACACGACGGAAAGTCCGGAAAACAACCAACACTTCAGGTTTCTATTCATAGGTGCCAAAAATAATGATTTATGGGCTGAAAACTCAATTTTTATACCCATTTGGGGCGATTTGTAACCATTCATTAACTGATGCCAAGGGACCGCGCTCAGGCCTTGGAAATCAAGTCAATAATGCTCCCAAAATCGGGCGGGTCACCTCCATATGACCCATGCGGAAGGCATATCCCCTGCCGGAAGAGTCCTTCTGAAACTTCTCCCCCAAACACCCTTGCCTGCCTGAATGCCGGCTGCATATGCATGGGCTTCCACAGTCTTCTTCCTTCTATTCCCGCAGCGGAAAATCGCTCCAAAACCACCTCCGGGCTCAAATCCTTGGGCAAAAGACAACAGGTGAGCCAGGGCTGAACATGATCCTTGGCAATGCATTCCTGGAACCTGATCCCCCTGGGACCACCCAATTCAAGGTATTTTTGGTTGATTATCCTTCGGTACCCGAACAGGGCGTCAAGGGATTCCAACTGTGTCATGACACAAGCTGCCTCCAAAGGACTTATCCGGTAATTGAATCCAATTTCATCATGCTGATAGTAAGGCACTTCCGAACGAGCATGTGCGGCGAGGTACCTGGCCTTTCGTATCCAGCCTTCATTTGAAGACACCAGTGCGCCTCCACCAAAACCTGTGATCGTCTTGTTGCTGTTGAAACTATAAATGCCAATTGCCCCCAGTGTTCCAGTCCACTTTCCGTCGATGGTGGTTCCAAAGGATTCGGCAGCATCTTCTATCAGCGGCACGCCAAATTCATTCGAGATTTCAAGGATATCGTGAAGGCGGGCAGGAATACCATAGTTGTGGACTACTACGATCGCACCCAATCGATGCCCCTCACCTTTGATGGTCTGCATCGCCTTTCTCAACAACAGAGGGTCCATATTCCAGGTGGCTTCCTCCGCATCCACCAGCACCAATCTGGCGCCCGCATAGATCACGGGGCTCACACAGGCGACATAGGCAAAAGTCGGCGCGATGACGACATCGCCGGGACTTACACCAACGCTCAGGAGAGCCAGGTGCATCGAGGCGGTGCCGGATTGAACGGCCGCGACATGATCAGCACCGGTGACTTGGCTGACCTGCCGTTCCATATCACGGACGATTGCTTCATGATGCCGTCCTTCATACGACTTCAGCACTGTCGCCAATCGATCGGCGTCGATCTTATTGTAGGACAACGGTGTCCTGATCACTTCATTTTTTCCCGCCATCGCTGATAATAGAAGCCTGCAATCAAGATAATCATTAGCAACGGATTGACGATCATCCGGTGAAGTGGTTGATACATCGGTGAAGAAAGCTCCGTTGGACCTTCGGCATTTAACTTGACAACGAGATATGAAGGCAGAAGTATCAAGAACTCGACAAGGAAAACCAGGAAGGCGAGGCGCGTGAAACGGGCTTCGGAGAATAAGGATTGAATGAGTACGATGCTGAGCAGATCGTTGGCAATGAGTCTTAGACTGCGGTTCACGACAAAGGATGCTGTGGCACTGGGTTGATTGATCCCGATTAGGTTATAAAGAAATCCCAGGTAATCAAATCGCTGGAATACATATACCAGGAACAGGCCGGACAATGCCAGAGCTATAAGCAAGTTTCTCTTTAACGATGACTTATCCACCGTGCGTCTCATTTAGACCATTCCATTTCCGGATCCACAGCCACCACATCGCAAACACTATTGCGTAAATGACTGCCGTAAACAAGTACTTGTGAAAGTAGTAGAACATCCGGTCGTCCCATGCCGCCAGCCAGAACAGCCACAAGATGCGGGCGAGGTTGGTGAGGTGAATGATAATCAATCCCAGTGGGACGAACCACACCAGGTTTCTGGCGCTGCCGCCAAAGGCCAGGACGAATGCCAGGAAGACAATCATGACGTTCAGTCCGTTGCATCCCTCAAACACATTAAGCACCTTCTTCGATCCCTGGAAAATGAAAATGGTTGGTCCCAGCGGATTCTGCTCAGCGCGCACGTCGTAACCAAAACCTCGGAGCAGTTTAACCACTTCCGAACTTACCTCACCGGTCATCGGGTCAGGCCTTGTGCCCATCGACTCGATCCAAAACCCATAGGCAATACTGAGGAGGAAGTAGCATCCCAGGAAAATGCCCAGGAACTTCAAGGCCGGCTTTACTTCACTGATATTCATGAAGTTGTATCTATCGGGCGAGCGGGGATTCCCACGACCTTGCTTCCGTCCGGGAACGACTTGGTGACCACCGCACCGGCACCCACTACACAGTTTGAACCCATCGACACTCCCTGGATTATCCGTGCCCCGGCGCCGACAAACGTGCCGCTGCCGATCGCGACGTTTCCGGAAATGCTGCACTGCGGCATGATGGAGGAAAAGGCACCCAAGGTCACATCATGTCCGATCGTGGTCGCCAGGTTAATGATGGAAAAGTCACCGATGCGAATGCCCGTCGTCAGCATAACGCCGGCGGTGATGATGACACCCTGACCGAACCCATTGGATGACGAACCCATCAACGCGGTGGGATGACTAATCACCGGAAAAGTGATCCTCCTGTTTGTCACGCTTTCAACACGAGTTCTGCGAGTTGCCGGGTCTGCAATTGCCATTACTACTCCCAATGGCTGGACATAGCTGTTCAACTCTATAATTCCGCCCAATACGGGAAGACTGTCTACCAAGGTGCCCTTTTTCAGTCCATCATCGAAAAAGCCCACCAGGTTCCACGATTCATCGGCCTGCGATAGCTGTTGAATCAGCAACGCTGTTTCGCGACCAAAACCACCGGCACCGTAAATCGCTATATCGGACATTAGGTTGAAAGTTCAAGGTTCAAGGTTCCTGGTTCAACAGTTCAACAATTCAACAATTCCAGGTTCAACAGTTCAACGGTTCAAAGTTCAACAGTTCAATGGTTCAGCAGTCGAAAGTTAGGGGATTGTTGGGGAGGAAGAAAATGACGGGACAGGGGGAGCAATTGAAACCGGGTGGTTCAGTTGGAGCCGCTGAAGGGCGGCTCTTCGAGGGAGGTGTCTTTTCGGAATGACAATAGTAAAAGAGCCGTCTTGAGAATAATCCGGAGGTCCAGCCAGAAGGACTGATGATCGACGTACCAGTTATCAAGCTCGAACTTCTTCTGCCAGGGTATACCGTGGCGGCCGTTCACCTGGGCCCAGCCGGTGATGCCGGGTTTGACTGAGAAACGCTTGCGCTGTGATTCGGAAAACAAAGGGCCGTATTCCACCGGAAGAGGCCTCGGACCAACAAAAGACATTTCGCCTTTCAACACATTCCAAAGTTGAGGAAGTTCATCTAGGCTCAAAGAACGGAGAAGGGTTCCTAAAGGGAATTTCCTTTCCAGTATGCTTCCACCACCTTTCCTTAAGGTGCGGAACTTAAATATCGTAAAGTGCTTCTCATCCCTTCCCAAACGAACCTGTCTATAGAATAAAGGCAACTGAAAACTTACCAAATAAGCAAGTCCTATAATCAGGAATGCCCATGAAAAAAATAACAAAAGAATAGTGGACGCACTGAGGTCCATGGTTGGCTTAAGCACTTGAGAATACCATCTCATCCCCCTACTACTCTGAATTATTCTCAATACCGAGAATTTCCATCAATTTTTGGACAATTCGCTCGGCAGCATGACCATCCCAAAGTTCCGGAATCGATCCTTTTTTCCATTGCCCCTCTCGCATTCTCTTCATTTCAGTCGCAATGCGCGCAGGGCTTGACCCAATAAGCTCATTTGTACCCACCGAAACTGTTTCGGGCCGTTCCGTAGAATCCCTTAACGTGATACAAGGAGTACCAAGAACGGTTGTCTCTTCCGTTACCCCGCCAGAATCAGTTATCACACCAAGTGAGTTGTCCACGAGATAATTGAACTCCAGATATCCCATAGGTTCAACAAGCTTCAATATTGGGTAAGTCTCTCGCAGGGAATCCATACTCTTTCTCGTTCGAGGATGAACAGGGAATATGATTGGTCGACCGTCAGCACCTG
>JAYRNL010000046.1:0-18871 GCA_041912235.1 Cyclobacteriaceae bacterium | reverse complement strand
GGCATCGTTTCCAATAATGGTACGAATACGTCCTTTGCCAAGGTGGGAGACATCGTCACGGTTTCATTCACAGTGGCCGCTGGACGCACACTCTCATTGGTGCCGACAGTAACCATAAATGGCAATGCGGCCACCGTCAATGCTGGTGCCGCTCCCCTCTACACGGCAACGTTCACCACATTGATTGGAACGACGCCAGAAGGCCCGATGACGATTTCGATCACTGCTGATGAACCCGGAAAGACAACCGTCACCACCTACATCACCAATGGATCCCAGGTGATCTTTGACAAAACTCAACCCACCGTTGTGCTGAACGACGATCACCCGGATAACATCGTCCGGGATGCAGATAACGTGGTGATCACCGCGGTCTTCACCGAAACGAACGGATTGTCAGGCACTCCAACGATCAGCATTGCCGGAATTGTCACCAATGCACCCATGACAGGTGCTGGCCTGAGCTGGTCCTACTCGTGGAACGTACCCGCGGGCAACGATGGAAACCACGCCGTGACCATTTCTGCCTTTGACGCGGCCGGTAATGCGAATACCGCTGCAACAGCCGGCACCGGACCCACCACATACATCATCGACAATACAGCGCCCACTGTCGTTCTCAACGATACGCACCCTGACAATATCGTCAGGGATGCAGACACGGACATTACCATTACAGCCGTCATGACGGAGATAAATGGAATTGCCGGTACACCCACCATTTCTATCGGATCGGTTGTCACCAATGCCCCCATGTCCGGAGGTCCGCTCAACTGGACCTATGTTTGGAATATCCCGGCAGGCAACGATGGCAATCATGCCGTCACCATCACCGGAACGGATGTCGCCGGTAACCCGATTGCTCTTCCTACTGCGGGCACTGGTCCGACCACGTATACCATTGACAACACCGCTCCCACCGTTGTCTTAAATGATGACCACCCGGATAACATTGTGCGAGACGTCGACAACGTCACCATAACGGCTGTATTCACTGAAGCCGTTGGCCTCACAGGCATTCCCACCATCACCATCGCAGGAGTGGGCGTGACCAACGTGAACATGACGGCAACGGCCAGCCCGCTACAGTGGACGTATCTGTGGAACGTTCCTGCAGGAAATGATGGCGCTCATGCCGTTTCCATTTCTGTCTTTGATATTGCCGGCAATGCCAATACGGCCGCAACAGCCGGGACGGGTCCAACGTCGTACCTTATTGATAACACGGCCCCAACAGTAGTGTTGAATGATGACCACCCGGACGCCATTGTCCGCGATGCAGATCTCGTAACGTTTACTGCGGTCTTTACGGAAATCAACGGAATTGCCCCCACGCCAACCATCACCATTGCAGGACTTACTCCGGCCGTAACCAACGCACCCATGTCAGGAGGCCCCCTCAACTGGACCTATGTGTGGGATGTGCCTTCCGGAGCCGTGAACGATGGGCCGCACACGGTAACCATCTCGGCCACGGATGTGGCAGGTAACGCCAATACGCCAGCGACTGCTGGAACGGCCTCCCTCTCCTACACCATTGACAATACACCTCCTACCGTAACCTCTATTGCCATCACCACCCCTGTTCTTGGATTTGGTACGAACGGTATCACCGCCACAAGCGCGGATTTCCAGATCACGTACTCTGAAACGATAGCAACGGCCGTGCTTGCCAGCGACATCCAGGTCGTAACCGGAAATGATGTGAGTGTGGTTGACCCCTTCCCGGGAATTACGTTCACTCCGCTCATCAACGGAAACATCACGGGCGCAGGAACAACACGCACGGTGACAGTACCCGGGCTGGCTGGCACCGGTTGGTTGAGAATTAATTTCATCGATAATGACAACGTGACGGATATCGCCGGCAACCCGATCGCCGGCGCGGTAAATGGATCATTCAATACATCCTTCACCTTCCCGGGCACCGAGTCGTACACACGTGTGCTTCAACAGCCCAGCAATCCGATTACCGCACCCACCATCACCCAGGGAGCAGGTTCGTTCACGGTAGCGTGGACTGATGCCGTGGCTCCCGCCGTGCAGGCAACCCATTACCTGGTCATGATCAAGAAGACGACGGTGGGCGCATTCCCGGCCGTCAATGACGGCACTTATGTGCCCGACGACAGTGACTTGACGGATAACATCCTCAAACAAAACATAACGTTTGGCACAACCAGCGCAACGTTCACCGGTTTGCCGATTACGGACAACTATGATTTCATTATTTATCCGTACACGCTGTCAGCAAATAACCAGAATTCGAACATCAACTTCGGCACACCTGTCACCGTGTCCAGCTTATCGGATATCGTTCAGAATTTCAATTACGGCGGCGTAAACGATAATATTCTCTATAAGAACTTCCAGGCAACGGATATTCTCAACAGTGGAACCAGCATCATCCTGGAAGAATTCCAATTGCGCGATGGAGGCGCTTCATCGCCGGACGCTGACGTGCTGCCTACCATCCTGAACAGCATCACGCTGGACGTTACCAACTGGCAGAACCTGAGAAGACTGGCACTTTACGATGGGTCGACGGAATTGCAGGAATTGGCCGTTACCAATGGCGTTACCATCTTCCCGCAGTCCGCCACAGTCGGACGGATCACCTTCAACACGTTCGCGTTCCAGGCCAACGACGACAACACGAAGCAATTGAGCATTCGCGCCAGCTTCCTGGCCAACGGAGTGACCGACAACCAGCGAGTCACGTTCGCGATCGTCTCAGTCGGGACGGCAGCGTCCAACAGTTCACAACTGCTGACAAAGAGCCCTACCGGGCCTACCGTTGCCAGCGACGCCACAGGCGTTCAGAACCAGATTGAAGTTGTGGCCATCCAACTTGATTTCACCACTCCGGCAATCGCTACGTCGGCCAGTATCAGCGTCAATTTCCCGCTTGTCATTGAAGCGCGAGATGGCGTAGGATTTGACAACCGGGATTTGGATTGGACAGGAGCTTCTTCTGCGGTCAACACGTTCACCAACGCGGCCACCGATCCCATGATCAATGCGCCTACGGCGGGATCTCAATTCACGGCTGGAATCATGTCTTTCGCCACCTTCCAATACAGTAACGGTAGTAACGGCGACAACGTTACCTTGACGATGAAGGCCGGCGGCGGCGGTGCCTGCAACGGCACCACCATCCTGTGCGGAACATCTCCTGCCATTACCTTGACGACGTCCTCTGAATCCGTATTGGCCTATAACTCTTCGTTCACATACCTGACGCGGATTCCCTACCTCAACCTCCAAAACATCAACGCAGCAGCAACGAGCCATCCCATTGCCAGCTTCCGGTTGTTTGACGGTGACGGCACAAACAATGACAGCGATGGTGCGCCGACAAATATTACTTCGATCACGTTTGCCGTTTCCACGATTGTCAATGGCGTAGGTGCGCCGGTGGCCGGGTCTACCGACATCAATCAACTGGCCTTGTATGACAATGCCGGTGTTCTGATTGGTTCAACCGTCACTACACTGGGTGGTGCCTCCACGGTAACCTTCAGTGGGCTGAGCATCGCCACGCCCTCCGACTTCTCATCCACAACCTTTACGTTGCGAGCCAGCTTCAAAAACAACGCCGCCAACGTCCTTGATAAGGATATTATCCAGGTGGTGGTTACGGATGTTGCACAGTCCGGTGGCTCCCGGTTCAACCCCACCGGAGGGGTATTGGGCGGCAACCTGGCCGTTACTACGGTTACAGGGGCTACCAGCACGCCGAATAACGTCAACCAGGTCAATGTAGTGGCCACGCGTCTGGACTTCACCACGCAACCAAATATCTATCAGGGAATCAACCAGCCGATCAACTACCCGAGCGCGGTATTACCCTCGATTGTTGTTGAAGCCAGGGATGCAAACCAGATCGTTGATCTTGAGCACACCTTTGGCGCTACCGTCAGCTCAGGCGGGGCCACGTTGAGTATTTCCGGATTTACGTTTGGAAATAGCATAACCCTTGGGCCGGGCAAACTTGACCTCAGCAGCATTCAATACACGAACACCGGAAATGGAACCCTTACGGTTGTGTCCAACGGTATTTCCAGCGATAGCGGCGTGAGCCCCGGGGCCATTAGTTGCAACGTCATCAATGTGATCCATGTTAATGCAGCCGCTGCCAACGATCCGGCTTCAAACGTAACTCAATCACCAACGCTGATTGGTAGTTCAACAGGCAACATCATTTTCGGAACCACCTTCCAGGCCTTCAATGCGGTTGCAGCGAATGGCGGCCAGCCACAAATCAAGGAGTTCACGATCCGATTCGGAAACCCGATTACCAACGTAGTCCTCAATCCTACCCTGTGGGAATCCACGAACGCGGTGTATGCTCCTACTGATCTCAAGATTCCCGCCGGCGAATACACCGTCACACCCGGCCCGGACTACCTTACGTTCACGTTCAATGCAGGCTTTGAGAGAAAACTCAACACGTATGCCGGCAATAGGGTAACCTTCTTCCTGCAGGTTGACATTGACAACTCAGTTACAGCCGCTACGGGATCCATCACACCTACCCTGTCGAAGTTGTCCTACCTGAGTAATGACATCCTGCTTTCGAATGGTAGCTCGTTTGCGGACATTTCCAATCCCATCCCTCCCACGAACAATACACACACCTATGCTTTCCTCGATATTGTTGCGCCGTACCTCGTGAGTTCTAATCCTGCCAACGGCGCGGTGAATCAACCGCTCAATGGTACGATCAACCTGACCTTCAACGAAGCGGTTACGTCGAAGGACAACCAAATCAGGTTATACAACTACGTTAAAAACAGCTTTGTAGCGACGCTGCCGATCACCGGACCTTCTACGGGAACAACGTTGTCCTTTACAACGCCTACCCTCAAGCCGGATACGCTGTATTTCATCAAGATTGCCGCGGGGGACTTTAACAACAACAAGGGGATTTTTGATCAGTCCAACAACGCGTTCCCTGGCATTACTTCGAAGAGTGTGCTGGCTTTCCGGGCTTCAAGCGGTATTGCGCCTTCCATTACAGACAATACCGGTTACACGCCTATAACGACGCAGACCGGCAACCTCCAGGTTGCCATTGACCGTCCCGGGATCGTGCACTACATGATTGCCCGCAACTCACTGTATCCGGGAGTCGCCCCTACCCCTGCTCAGATTGACGCGTTCGGCACCTATGCTGGTGGCATTCTCAGCGGAACACTCAACGTGACACAGGCAGGCGTGTACTTCTTTGCCAATATCAGTTCAGGGTCCTTCCTGGCCAGCACTGATTACGATGTTTGGACGTACGCCTATAATACCGATCAGCCTACCCCTGTTGCCTCAGCCGTACTTCCTGTCATCTTTGGTAACGCAGGACCCGAACGATTCACGTTCACGACACCCGCTGCGGGTTCAGGTTTGGTACTCTCGCAGGCCAACTTTAACGTTTGCTCAGGCGGCTTCCAGGTGGTGCTTCCCACCATTACCATTGCCGAGCGTGCCAACGGTGACCTGAACGGCAAGAGCGGCACCTTCTTCCTTGTATTGCCTTCCGGCTTTATCTTCAATACGGGTGTAGGTTCCGTTGCCCAATTGGGTGGCGGTGATGCAGGCGCGACCTCCCTGGCGTATATCAACAACACGATCCTGGCAGTGACGTTTGCCAACTCTGGGTCAAGCAGTCTTGACCGTATCGTTATCTCCGGTCTGCAGGTCGAGTCGACCAGCACATCAGCCTCTGGAAACATTCTGAAGAAGTTCGGAGGAGCATTGGCAGCCGATTTCCCCGATGATACGTCATTCGGATTGTTGACGACTACGCAATTGGCGCCGGCCACATTCACCAACAGCTTGAATAGTAACTTTATAAGCAACGAAACACAAGCTGTTGCATTGAATCCGGTAAACCCCGGCACCGATTTCGGACCTAACGTGTTCAGCGGCCCTGGCGTAAACGGCGACTCACTGTACGTACAAACGTTGGGCCTTGGCAACGTGGACATCACGCTGACCCACACCTATCAGAGCGGTTGTGTCACTACGTTTACCGATACGTACATCATCTATGACCGCGCAACTGCCATCCCGAACTTAGGTGGCAAGTATTGCACCGATACATTTAACCAACCAGGCGTTGTCACGATACCTTTTGACGCACGCCAGCCTCAGTTCTATCTGCAAAGCCTTGCTGTAGACCTGCCTCAAGAGATCCTCGATGGCACCCGAACACAAATACTTGGCCCGGCGTTCAGGCCCCTGGTGTTGAGCAGCCTTCAAACCAGTGGAGCGCCGATACCCGGTAACTCGCCAGGTCTGCCCTTCTCAAGCACGGTGTTCCTCCAGAGCTACACGTTTGATCCGAGGGTATTTGACCTGCCTGGCTTCTATGCGCAGTTCGCGCTGAACGATGGCGGCTCGATAGGCGATATCGAATTCACTGCCATCTATTTGGATGCCACCAAAGCAGGTAAGCCTACTACGATCAAGCTGAGGGTCACCATATACATCCCTCCGCGTGCCCGCTTCAGGATTCAGGAAGCCGGTCCAGTTACACCGGAGTTCTTCTGCGAGAACTTTGGCAACTTGAACATCAACTTGAACGGTACGCCTTCTCCGCTGCCAAACGTATCGACCGGCATATTCCAGATCAATGCATTAGGCAGCTACCCTGGCTTAACGGACAATGGTAACGGCTCTGCTGTTATCAACACGCAAGCGGTGAACGCTGCCAGCAATCCGCTGCCGCAGTATTCAGCGCTGCCCATTACATACACGTACACGTCCATTGAGTCCGGTTGTGTGAGCGTGGCTACGAAGCCGTTCATTGGTACAAGTCCGACGATCTCGGCCAGCGACATCCGGATTGAACCCAACCCGGTTGCCATCGTATCGTTGGCAAGTGCCAATACGCCAAACACGCCGACGCCTACGTCCTATTGTGAAACGGTTCCGGTGCAGTTTGATGGTTCTGGATCAACGATTGCCAATGGGCCTTCTAGCACTATTGCCATCTACCAGTGGGATTTCGCTGATGCCACCAACCAAACCGGTCAGAATCCAAGCAACGTGGCCGGACCGGGTGGAGCCGCTGCTGTGGCAGGCGTGCCGGCTGCCGGTACCAATGACAAACCCAATCATACGTACATCCAGGCAGCACCGTATGATATTGTCACCCGGGTAGTTTCTGCCAAAGGTTGCATTTCACAGCCCGTAACCACCAACATCAAGGTCGGGTCGATCCCGGTGGTCAACTTCCAGTATTCGGGTGAATCGGGGCTCAGTGCTGCCGATCCTATCCGGCTGCGGAATACGTCCAGCATTGCAAGTGCCAGTATCCCGGCACTCAATGATGGGTTTAATACCCTGGATTGGAACTTTGGGGACGCAACAACCCAGAATGGCGTTTCCTTCGGCTCACAAGTTCAGTACATAACGACTGTCTTTACGAAGGTCTACCCGGGCCCTAACCCTTACGACATCACGCTTCGGGTTACGAGCAACCGGGGTTGCGTTAACACCAGGAGCCAGACCATAGTAACGTTGCCGCGGTACGTATCGTCGGCGTCCAACCAGTACGTCGATAACTTTGAAAATGCCGCCAAAGCCAACGATTGGCAGACCTGGCCAAAGCGTACCGATCCAACGAACCCAAGTTCCTGGCTTTACAACGCCGCCGACAAAACTGTGATCAAGAAAGATCCGGTGATCAATGGCACCCGTATTTGGGCGACCTCGAGTGTAGCAGATCCCAACACGTATTCGATCGGAGAGAAATCGGCGTTGTACACACCCAGCGTTGATACGCGACCTCTGTTAAGGCCCATGATTTCCATGAGCACCTTTGTGCAAATGAACCCTAACCAAAACGACGGTGTAGTTGTACAGTACTCTACTGACACGCTTAACATTGTTGACCCGGCGAAGGTGTGGAAAGTCCTTGGCAATCTTACCTCTGGCGTCGGCTGGTATACAAACCAGGGTATTGCCTCCAAACCCGGAAATCAGGCGGTGAACGACTTCGGCTGGGCGGGCAACTCCAATACGACCTGGCAGGACTCGAAGCATGCCTTGGTGGATCTCACAACGGGTACTCCCGTCGTGGTGACCTCGAAGCACATGGTGTTCCGTTTGGCCCTGGCTGCGGGTAGTACAGCCAACGAAGGTTTTGCCATCGACAACTTCCGCATTGGCGAACGTACCCGAACCATCCTGCTGGAGAGCTTTGCGAGCGTCAGCAACTCCGATCCTTCAGAAAAGATCGAGAACGATGCCGTTGCCGCCTTCAATTCGTTGAACGTTGGATTGGAAGTGGTGAAGCTCAATTACCATATGAACTTCCCCAAGAATGATCCGTTCAACTCGGACAACCCGGCCGATCCAAGTTCAAGGGCCCTGTTCTATGGTGTCTCCAAGACTCCGGCATCCAGGTTGGATGGTGAACACGGACCTGCGAAAGACGATCCGTTCAGCGCATGGGGGGCCACGCAATTCAGTACCCGCTCGTTGCAACTGGCTCAGGCCGATGTGGTCATCCGGCCTTCCGGTACCACGTTCACCAGCGGCGGCAAGGTGGGTATCTTTGTGGATGTAACACCCAATGTGCAAAATGGGTTGGATGATAAGACTGTACTGCATGTTGGTGTCATGGAGCAACGCGTTGTCAATACCACGCTGAGCGCTGCAGATCAGGCTCTCATTTTGTCAGGAGAAACAACGTTCGAATATGTGGTTAAGAAGTTGGTGCCTGATGCTTCAGGAACCAAAACAAAAACCCATCCCAACGCATCTTCCGGCAAACTGCTGAATGGTGTCACCTACACATTTGGACCTTTCGAGTGGATCCCGATTGCCTCCAATTTCTACGCGCCAAACACCGGTGATCTGGCTATTGCCGTATTCCTCCAAAACGAGGAAAGCAAAGAAGTATACCAGTCTGAAATAGTCAGCAACCTGGACGATCCTGATCCTACGCTGATTACCGGCCTGGAACCGCTCGCTGCAGAACAGGTGCTGGTCTATCCAAACCCGGCCAACCACGAGATGACGGTTCAATTGCCTGGCAGGGTAAGTCAGCCGACGGCGCTCCAGATGATCGACCAGACCGGCCGAACCACCCTGACGAGCGCGATTCCTGAAGGCAGCGATCGCAAAACGCTTAATGTCAGGGAACTCTCCAGCGGTATGTATATCCTCACCATCGATATGGGACAGGGCGTGCTCACCCGCAAGAAAGTGATCGTGGTTCACCAGGAGTAGCCAAGCCACAGCCATGGAAAAAGCCGCTTTTTGACCTCAGAAAGCGGCTTTTTCTTTTATCGCCGCGGTTTTAAGTCTTCTCCCGAATCACTAATTTGAATCGACTAATCGTACACCCCTCGCTCCCGTCGCATGGAAATATTTCTGAAAGCGGACACCTGGCTGGCACTCCTTACGCTCTGCTTTCTGGAAATCGTTCTCGGCATCGACAACATCATCTTCATTTCGATTGTCTCCAACAAGCTGCCCGAGGAGCAACGGGCCCGCGCTCGCAACATGGGCCTCGCCTTCGCCATGGTGGTGCGGATCATTTTCCTGCTGGGCATCACGTGGATCATCGGATTTACCGAAACGTTATTCACGGTGCCCAAAACCTTCTGGATGCACGAAGATCTCCCCGTCAGCGGCCGTGACCTCATCCTGGGTTTTGGCGGACTATTCCTCATCGCCAAGAGCACCATGGAAATCAACCACGAAATGGAGGGCGAAGAGGATGATGCGGAAGATTCCATCGTAGCCCGCAAGCCCGCCATCAGTGTATCCGGAACGATCATCCAGATCGTTCTGCTTGATATCATCTTTTCGTTCGACTCCATCCTCACCGCCGTCGGAATTGTAGAACGCGATAAAGTAATCATCATGATCATCGCTGTGATCGTCTCCATCATCATCATGATGTTCTTCAGCGGCACCATTAGCCGGTTTATCCAGCAACACCCATCCATGGAAGTTCTGGCCCTCGGCTTCCTCATCCTTATCGGCTTCATGCTCTTCCTTGAAGCCCTGCATTACCAAATTCCAAAAGGCTATATCTATTTCGCCGTGGCGTTCTCCATGTTGATTGAACTCACCAACATCCGGGTACGAAAGAAACGAAAAACAAAACCGGTGAAACTCAACAAACCCTTTACTGAAGAAGAAATGAAGCAGGTGGTTGAGGGAAGAAAATGAACCCGCTGAACTTCTCACCCTCGTCTTTGGTTATTTGTCCATCGCTCCTGATATGATTTCCGATCTCCGCTATCCGATAGGTAAATACCAGGCCCCCATTGAATTCACCGCCAGCGCTCGGAAGGGCTTCCTTGACCGCATTTCCACGCTTCCCGACCGTTTGGAAGAGACCATCCGGGGCCTGTCCGGTCAACAACTGGACACACCCTACCGCGAAGGGGGCTGGACGGTCCGGCAAGTCGTGCATCATGTGGCCGACAGCCATATGAATGCCTACATCCGGGTCAAGTGGACGCTTACGGAAGAATCTCCAACCATCAAGGCTTATCTTGAAAAAGCCTGGGCCACAACTCCCGAAACAAGCGCCGATCCTGCCCTGTCGATCGCTATCCTCAAGGCGCTTCACGCCCGTTGGACAATCCTGTTGTCTGCCCTGGATGAGGCCCAACTAAGTCGTCAGTTTATTCACCCGGAAACAGGGAAGGCGGTAAGCATCGATCACCTCATCAGCTTGTATGCCTGGCATGGCGATCATCACCTGGCGCACATTGATCAACTGAAAACGCAGAAGAACTGGTAGCACATGATGGCCCCGCATGGCTACAAAGCGCCTGCCCTGCTGTTTAACCGGCACCTCGAGACAATCTACCCTTCGCTTCTCCGAAGGGTTGACTTCAAGGGCGCCCAGCGAGAACGCATTGCCACACCCGACGACGACTTCCTTGACCTGGATTGGTACCGGCAGGGTTCCTCACGTTGCGTAATCATCAGTCACGGGCTGGAAGGAAATTCATCGCGGAGTTACGTTCGGGGAATGGCCCGAATATTCTTCGAGGCGGGGTTCGACGTCCTGGCCTGGAACTACCGGGGTTGCAGCGGAGAAGTAAACCGCCAGTTGCGGTTCTACCACAGCGGCGCCACGGATGACCTCCATACCGTCGTATCCCACGCCTCCGGCCGCTACCCTGACCTTTACCTCGTTGGCTTCAGCCTCGGCGGGAACCTGACGTTGAAATACCTTGGCGAAGACCGAGTGCTTCCCGCAATCAAGCGATCCGTAACGATCTCCGTACCCCTTAATCTTCATACGAGCTGCCTGGCCATCTCCAGGCCGTCAAACTGGATCTACACCCGGCGATTCCTGAGAAGTCTTACCGCCAAAGTGAAGGCCAAGCCGGCACTCAGCAGCGTAGTTGACGTCTCGAGACTTGACTCGATCAGGACCCTGATGGAATTTGACGATGTTTTCACCGGACCGGTACACGGCTTTGCAGGCGCCCTGGACTACTACACACGCTGCAGTTCGATCCATGCTTTGCCTTCCATTACCATTCCGACGCTGGTGATTAATGCAAAGAACGACCCCTTCCTTAGCGAAGATTGTTTTCCAAGCGCTTCCTACAATGCCGTGACACTGGAGTATCCGGAACGCGGCGGTCACGTGGGGTTCGCCCAGTTTGGCAGGAATGGGGTATATTGGTCGGAAATGAGGGCCTTGTCCTTCATGACTGAACCATGATCAACCGGTACTCACTTACCAATGACGGCCCGACCCTCGCCACTCGATTTGGTGTTGACCCTACCGATGGATACTCGCCTGTTTATAACGGCGCCCCGACGCACTTGCTTCCCGTATTGACACAGGAAAGCCCGGATGGTTTCTCTTTCTTTTACTGGGGCGCCCCGCCACTCATGGCCAACCAGAAGCCCCTGGGTGAACGGCTGATCAATACCCCGGCCGAGTCTATCCCGGACAAACCTTCGTTGCGTAAGAAACTAAAAACGCACCGGTGCCTGATCCCGGCCGACGGGTTCTACCTGTGGAAGAAGATCGGAAAGAAATCAAGCATACCCTATCGGTTTACCCTTGCCGATCAATCCCCTTTCCTCATCGCCGGGATTTGGGAGGAGTACGAGGATGAACAAGACATCAGGCATCACACATTCTCCATGTTGACTACCGCATCCAACGAAAGTGTATTGGAATACGCTGAACGGATGCCCGCCATCCTGCCCACCGACCGGGAGCGTGCGTGGTTAACGTCAACGGATGAAAACGAATGGATTTCGCTGGTCAGCCCCAACCCGACGCCGATGACACATTACGCTGTTTCCGCGTTGATCAACAATCCGCAACGAAACGACAGGCGCGTAATCCAGGCCGTTCCTCCGGCCGACCAGTTCGGAAACCTCACCTTGTTTGATTGAAATCAGAAGCCGTCTCCCTCCTTCTTGGCAGGCTGAGGTTCGGCAGACTTCTTTTTGAACAGACCACCCTTCTTCTTTTCAGGCTGAGGGGGAGCGGTCGCATCGGAAACCGGTGGCTCTTTTACTGAAGTACTGTCTGAAGACACTTTTGGCTTCTTCTTGAAAAGATTCTGGAAGAAACCTTTAAGACCCTTCTTTTCCTTCTTTGCTGCAGCACCTTCCTTGCCTTCATCGGCCTTCTTCTCCAGCGCGGCCCTCACGTCGGGAAGGACCAGCATGTCCCGGAAATACCACATGTACAAGTCCTGGTCGAGGTTGTACTTCTCTTTTGTCTTGGTGATGGCATAAACGCTATCCACAGCCGTAGCCTTGGCGCTATCCAAATCGTCCACTTCGGCTAGTTGATATTCTTCTTGCTTCCGCAGGGAATCCGAGAGGTCAGGTGGATAGACCGGTTTCATCTCCACCGTCTGCATCTTCTTGTACTTCTTGCGATAGGACTCGGGCACGGCCACGAGGTACCGGTTCTTGCTGGCGGTATAGATCTTTGGCGTTGAATCCTCCTTGAAGTAGCTGAACCGGGCTTTGGTCGCCTGCTTGTCGTAGATGAACGAACTCTGGTAGGCAGGGCAAATCATCCGCTGAGTGCTGCAGGCAGCAAGCATCGTAATGCCAGCGACAAGGAGGAAAAGCCTGGACATGGATGGATTAAGGTGCAATCAACAAAAATAACGAAATAACCCCAAGTAATGCGGCTCACGAGGCCTTGGTAACCAGCATAATGCGCTGATTATTAGATTATAAGGTCTCTAAGGTTGATTTTTGGCTTCTGGTGAGTCCTTTAACGACAAGTTCGTAGGACCGATCGGTCCAGCCCAGCACTTGCTTATCAGATGCCCCAGCCCCCAAAACGACGGTTATCCAATGCTTCTTATTCATGTGGTAGGCCGGCTGCACGAACGGGTACTGCTCCCGCAACTCGGCACCTTCCTCCGGATCCACCTTCAAATTGATTTGGGTGAAATCATCAATGTCCGCCAGGGCGAACATTTTCCCCATTACCTTGAAAACCATCGTTGTCTCATCAAAAGGGAATTCTTGCGTCACCCCCTTCTTAGCCAGGCAATACGACCGGTAAGCCTCGACATTCAAAACAGAAAGCGCTTGGCCAGCAGGTAGATCACCGCCAGCAGGAACACCACAATACTAATCTTGTTGATGCCGTGCATCATCCGGATGTTGAGGTTGGAGGGTCGGTTCGGGTCCTTCTTCCGGAAGAAATAGTTACCTACCTCGCCCAGCGAAATGAACTCGCGAAGTCCTGATTTTTTTTGTTTTTGTTCCTGGTTGGCATCCATGGTTAGTCCTTGGTTTCTTCAACCCACACTCCGTCTTCGCGGATGAGCCCGATGAGTTCATCCACCGCCTGGGGCGTGGGAACGTTTCGCTTCACTACTTCCCTTCCCCGGTATAATGTTATCCGGCCGGGACCTGATCCCACATATCCATAATCCGCATCCGCCATTTCTCCCGGGCCATTTACGATGCACCCCATAATGGCAATCTTGACACCCTTCAGGTGATTGGTCCTCGATCTTATTTTGGCCGTTGTTTCCTGCAGGTCAAACAAGGTGCGGCCACAGGACGGGCAGGAAATGTACTCGGTCTTCGAAATCCGTGTGCGCGTGGCCTGTAAGATGTTGAAGGCCGTTGCATTCACCATATGGTCAGGCCCACAGTTTTCGGCTGCGATAAACACGCCGTCACCCAATCCATCAATCAACAGGCCACCCAGGTCGGTTGCCGCATAAAGTTGGAGTCGCTCAGGCGTAAGGCCGGCGTAGGCCCTTCCGATTATGACCGGACTAACACAGCCCTGGTTGATCAATTCCACAAACAACCTGCGCTCTTCCGCATAGCCGTGCTTGTTCCAGGTGTCAATGAGAAGAACGGCTGTGGCGTCGAGATTGAGTTGGCTGACCAACTCCGCGGTCACATCCTTTAGGGTGGCATACACAAAATTCAGCCTTTCGGACTTCTCCACCCCTGCCAGGTATCGTTCAGCACGGATGAAGGGAAAGGCCCTCTCCTGTCGCGTCCTTCCCAGCCAAAACCCGTGGTTGTAGATCACACCCAATGTTCCCGGCAGGGCGAAATCAACGGCTTTGTCTCCTGCGAACAAGTAGTCGCACGCCATATCGGTTATGTTCCACTTGTCCAGGGGAACGGAGTACTGGTATCCAACGGCGAACAATGAAGCCGGGGTGATCGCTTTCTTCATGGAGAAATCTGCCACGACACGAGGCACCTGATGACCCCCGATGTTCTGAACCTCGCGGGTATGACGGCGGGAATAGGCAATGGGATTGACAGGATACCGGGTAATCTCCGGTATGGGTTCATGGGGTACCCGGTCAGCGTATCGATCCACCAGTTGTTTACACACCGGCACTTCAGCCTCAGGCTCTTCAGTCAACGACACCCGTATGGTATCGCCCAGACCGTCTTCCAGCAAGGTTCCAATGCCAACCGACGACTTGATACGACCATCTTCACCATCACCCGCTTCGGTTACGCCAAGATGAAGTGGATAGGGCTGAAATCCTTCCTCATCCAGCTTCTGGACCAATAACCGGTAGGCTTGTATCATCACCTGGGGGTTGCTGGCCTTCATCGAAAGGACGATGTTGTAGTAATTCAAGTCCTCGCAAATCCTAAGGAATTCCAGGGCAGACTCCACCATACCCAGCGGCGTATCGCCATAGCGGCTCATGATGCGGTCGGACAACGAGCCGTGGTTAGTACCAATGCGCATGGCCGTACCATACTCCTTGCATATTTTGACCAGCGGGCTAAACTTTACCCTGATCCGCTCAAGTTCTGCCTCGTACGATGCGTCCGAATAGTCGATTTCCTCGAATCGCTTCTTATCAGCGTAATTGCCTGGATTTACACGCACCTTTTCCACCAGGCGTGCGGCAAGTTCTGCCGCGTTAGGAGTAAAGTGGATATCGGCAATCAGCGGAACATTATACCCACGCGCTCTCAGCTCCTTCTTGATCTCACCGAGATTTTGGGCCTCCTTCAGGCTTGGCGCCGTAATTCTCACGTACTCACAGCCGGCCTCAACCATCCGGATGGTTTGCTCTACGGTCCCTATCGTATCCATCGTATCCACCGTTGTCATCGACTGAATACGGATGGGATTATTTCCCCCCAAGGCTACACCACCAATATTTACTTCACGGGTAAGCCGTCGCGAATAGCGTGTGAGGCTGTTGCAATACTGTCGAAGTTGGGCTACCTGGGATTCCACGGATAAGGTCTAACCATCAAAATTAACCCATATTTTCCGGAAATGTTTAAGACCGGAGGGGTTCCTATATATCACCCAATTGAGGCCGGATAAGGATCTCCTCGACAACGCTTCTTGGCGACAGGGAATAGGCGCCAAAGATGGCGTCGGCCACATCCTCCGTTTTCATGAACCGCTCTTCCGGCAGCGGCGAAGCATCCCAGCTTGAGGTCCGTGTGGCGCCGGGAAGCACCGCGGTAACTCGAATACCATATTCCTTCATTTCCTCCCGCAGCACCTTGGTAAATCCCAACAAGGCAAACTTCGAGATGGCATAGGATCCTCCATTGGGGTAGGCCTTGAGGCTGGCAATGGAGCACAGGGTGAAAATATGCCCGCTCCTTTTTTCTTTCATGGCTGCAGCAAGGCCACGGGTTGTATAGTATGCGCTGTAAAGGTTGGCGCCGATCATGCCTTCCAGAACGCCATCTGCTTCCGTGGTGATCTGCCCCGGGGTAAAATAGCCGGCATTGTTCACCAGCACCTCGACGTCACGGTTAAGTTTGTCCACAAAATCCGTAAATGACTGGGCTTCCTGGCGCACAGACAGGTCGGCCTTGAAGGTGTGTACTGCAATATCATACCGGGTTGTCAAATCCTTTTGCAGGACCGTCAGTTCTTCCTGCTTCCGGGCGCAGGTGGCGATGTCAAAATCGGCTGCGGCAAACTTCTCGATGACTGCCCTGCCAATCCCCTTTGTGCCGCCCGTTACAACCGCCAGTTTACCCATGAATTGCTATCTTTAAGGCAATTTAACGCATTTCATGAAGGGTTTCGGGCAGTACATCCTTTTTTTGGGTTCGCTGGTTGTACGCATGGAGACCTTCAAGACCTACTACCGGTTGACACTGGAGGAGTGCGTCCAAATCGGACTGAAGTCGGCGTGGCTGGTAGCCCTGGTCGCCTCATTTATGGGGGCGGTTACCACCGTGCAGACAGCCTACAACATGGTGAGTCCCTTGATCCCGCGCTATGTGATTTCACAGGTAGTACGCGAAATGACCATACTCGAGCTCGCTCCCACCATCATCGCGGTAATCTATGCGGGCAAAGTAGGTTCCAGCATGGCCGGTGGACTGGGCACCATGCGTATCACCGAGCAGATCGACGCCCTTGAGGTGATGGGCATAAACTCCACCTCCTATCTCGTCCTTCCCAAGATTGTTGCCTCATTGCTTATGTATCCGTTGCTTGTGGTTGTGGCCGGTGTATGCTCCATGGTGGCAGGGTACCTGGTGGGTGGCATCACGGGTATTATCACACCCACGGACTACATTGCCGGCATCCGTTTCTACTTCGACGACTATTCCGTCACGTTTGCCATGATCAAATCCTTTGTATTTGCGTTCCTGATTTCTTCCATCTCGTCCTTTAAAGGGTACTACACACAAGGCGGCGCCCTCGAGGTAGGAATTGCCACCACGGCTGCTGTAACCACCAGTGTGATCGCCGTACTTTCCGCAGATTACCTGCTTGCCCAATTGCTTTACGTCCGCTGATCCATGCTTAAGTTTAACAACATCAGTAAGTCCTTTGGCGAACGGCCCGTGATTGAGGGTATCTCCGGGGAGTTTGAAAAGGGCAAGACCAACCTCATCATCGGCTCCAGCGGAACAGGAAAAAGCGTGCTGCTAAAATGCATCGTAGGGCTCATTACTCCGGATACCGGCAACGTATTCTATGACCTGCGCAACTTCACCGACGCCGACAAGGAAATGAAATCCGAGATACGCCGCGAGATCGGGATGCTTTTTCAGGGTGGCGCCCTATTTGACTCCAAGTCGGTGGAAGAAAACGTGATGTTCCCGTTGGATGTATTGACCACGATGCCTCCCGACGAGAAGCTGGACCGCGTGAATTTCTGCCTCCAGCGTGTAGGCCTGGAGAATGTCAACAAGAAAATGCCCTCAGAAATTTCCGGTGGGATGAAGAAACGCGTGGGCATCGCCAGGGCTATTGTGAATAACCCCAATTACCTGTTCTGCGACGAACCCAACTCCGGTCTCGACCCGCAGACATCCATGCGAATCGACGACCTCATCGGGGAAATCACGCATGAATTTGACATCACCACCATCGTCGTGACGCACGACATGAACTCGGTGATGGGCATCGGGGAAAAGATCATGTTCCTCTACAAGGGCCGGAAGCTCTGGGAAGGTTCCAGCTCGGAAATCATGACCTCTGGTGTCGCTGAGCTGAATGACTTTGTCTTCTCCAACAAGGTCATGCAGCAAATGCGAAACCATTCGTAGGGCCACAGGGACCTGCGTCTTGCCGGTATACTAATCTTTCGAAAGAGGAATCTCCACGAAGAAGGTCGTTCCCTCCGAGGAGGTAGTGAACCCGATTTTACCCCCCGATTGCTGGACAAACTGCCGCGCCATGTAGAGGCCCAGGCCTGAGCCCGAGTCTTTCGTAGTGAATTGCGGCTGAAAGATTCGTTCCTGAAGGTTTTCGGGGATGCCCTTCCCGTTGTCCTTGATCGAAATGATCACATGCCCCTCCTCTACCTTGACGGAAACAACAATCTCCAACGAGCGTTCACTGGCTTTGGCCTGCAAGGCGTTGATCAGGATGTTGGAAATCGCCCGGCTGAAGGAGGCCGTATCAACCGAAATCCAAATCGGCCCGGTGGGTGCCGTCCACTCGACGTTGCCTTCCGTACCTGTCCGGAAAAGATTAACGGTATCACTCAGTAGTTTTCCCAACTCCGACCGCTGAGGCGAAGGAGAAGGCATCTGGGCAAACGTGCTGAACGACGACGCGATTACGTTCAGGATTTCCACCTGGCGGAGCAGGACATCCACCGATTTGCGAACCTTGTCACTCTCCACCGGGCCTCCCTGCAAGTTACGCTCCATTTGCTGCAGGGTGAGCTTCATGGGCGTAAGGGGGTTCTTGATTTCGTGAGCGACCTGCTTCGCCATCTCCCGCCATGCCGATTCTTTTTGGCTGCGGGCAAGGGTGGCCTTGCTTTCCTCCAGGTTGGCTACCATCCGGTATCTACCGGAAGCATCGGGGTGTTTTCCAAACTCGCGAGCTTGCCAGACTTCGGTCGCCATGTACTGCTTGGCGCGGATGGACCGGGCGGTGAGGCTACATACGAGCCCTGCGGGC
>JAYRNL010000045.1:0-11740 GCA_041912235.1 Cyclobacteriaceae bacterium | reverse complement strand
GTGGCAAATGCACATCGGCACAGGCTCGTGGGACTACGCCTATCCCACCGACGTGCCGGCCAACCCCGACTGGTCGAAGATCAAACCCCATGGCATGCACGCCGCGACGACGGCCAATACGAAGAAGTATATCGACTTTGCAGCTAAGCACGGCATTCAGGGCGTGCTGGTGGAAGGATGGAACGTAGGGTGGGAGGACTGGTTCGGGAAATGGAAGGAAGAGGTCTTTGACTTCGTGACTCCATATCCTGACTTTGATGTTGATGAACTTCACAAGTACGCCGCTTCAAAGGGTGTGAAGTTGATTATGCATCATGAGACCTCGGCATCCGTCACCAACTATGAGCGCCGGATGGATGAAGCCTATCGTTTTATGAAAGCCAACGGCTATGATGCGGTGAAGACCGGCTACGTAGGCAGGATCATCCCCCGTGGCGAGCGTCACGACGGACAGTGGATGATAAACCACTATAACCGTGTGGCGGCAAAAACAGCGGAGTTCCAGATCATGGTCGACATGCACGAACCGGTGCGGTCTACGGGCATGCATAGGACATACCCGAACTGGCTGGCCAGCGAGGCGGCGCGGGGCAATGAGTTCAATGCCTGGAGCAAAGGCAACCCACCGGAGCACGAGACCATCCTGCCGTTTACCCGGCTGATGGGCGGCCCGATGGATTACACGCCGGGAATTTTCCAGATCAAGCTGGACAAGTTTGGCAGGAAGGGGATGGGGCCCCACACGACCCTCACCAAGCAACTCGCGCTTTACCTCACCCTGTATAGCCCCTTGCAGATGGCCGCCGACTTGCCCGAGCACTATGAGGCACACCTCGACGCATTCCGGTTCATCGAAGACGTGGCTGTCGATTGGGATGAATCAGCGTACGTGGAAGCTGAGCCGGGTGACTACCTCACCATCGCCCGTAAAGCCAAAGGCACAGACAATTGGTTCATCGGCTCCATCACCGACGAAAACAAGCGCATGTCCATTGTTCCGCTCACATTTCTGGATGCGGGCAAAACCTACCTGGCCACGATATATCGCGATGCGCCCACGGCTCACTATGACAAGAACCCGATGGAGTACGTCATCGAGAAGTTTGCAGTCACCAGCAAGTCTATCCTCAAGACTCCCGTTGTGGAAGGCGGGGGGTATGCCGTAAGTCTTGTGCCGGCAGCCGGGGATGCACTCAAGGGAATAAAGAAATATAAATAACCCACAGGATCAATCCCGACTTCATGAAGAATCGCTTCCTTAGTTGTATGGCCCTGATGCTGGGCCTGTTATGCAATAACCCCGTTGCCGGCCAGGCGTGGTACAAAGGCAACCTCCATACGCATTCCTACTGGAGCGACGGGGATGAATTCCCTGAGATGATCATGGCATGGTACAAAAAGAATGGCTACCAGTTTGTCGGGCTTTCCGATCACAACACATTTCAAGCCGGCGAGAAGTGGAAGAAAATCCAGCGCAGCAGGCTTTATGAGGACGGGTTGAAGCGCTACCTTGAAGAATACGGACAGTGGGTGAACTATCGGGTCGACAGCGGCCGGTACAGTGTGAGGCTTAGGACACTGGACCAGTATCGCTCCCTGTTTGAAGACGCGGGCTTTCTGATCATCAAATCCGAGGAGATTACCTCGAGGTTTGGCGAGAAGCATGTTCACGTGAATGCGACAAACCTTCAAACCCTTATCGGCGCACAAAAGGGCGCTACGATCGCCGAGGTGATGCAGAATGCCGTCAATGCCGTTATCGAGCAGCGAAAGGCGACGGGTGTCCCCATGTTCCCACATATCAATCACCCAAACTTCTTCTACAGTATCACAGTCGACGACATGATCGCGTTGAAAGGGGAGCAGTTCTTTGAAGTGTATAACGGTCACCCGTTGGTGAATAACTACGGTGATTCTTCGCACATAGGTATGGAGGAGATGTGGGACCGCATCAACATTGCCTACCGGGCCCGCCAACAGCCGTTGATGTTTGGGTTGGCTACGGACGACAGTCACAACTACCACGAGTTTGGCAAAGCCTTCAGCAATGCCGGTCGCGGGTGGGTGATGGTAAGGTCAGCTTCCCTCACGCCCGAAGCGCTGATCGCCGCCATGGAAGCGGGCGACTTCTACGCCAGCACCGGCGTGACGCTCGAAGACGTCCGCTTTGCCAACGGTAAGCTGGATATCCGGGTCCAACCGGAGGCGGGTGTTACCTATACGATTGAGTTCATCGGCGCCCGGAAAGGAAAGAAAAAATCCGAAGTGCTTAAATCGGTGATGGGAACAGGTGCCTCGTTCAACATTACAGGCTCACACCAATTTGTGCGGGCACGGATCACTTCAAGCAAACTTAAACCGAATCCCTTCCAGGACGGCGACCATGAGATGGCTTGGACGCAGCCGGTGTCGGTGAAATAGGAGGACGACGCGTCAGGGTGTCTGCCGGATACTTTCACACGACAAATGCCGTCACATTCCTCTTTGATCTCCCCGGTCAATTGGACTACTTTGTGTTCCCTTAAGACTAACCTAACCCCATGAGAAACCTTTCACTTGGCTGCATCCTCGTTCTTGTTGCGATCGGCGGATTTGGGCAGACACTTGCTCCGTCACACTACCAGGACCTCAAGTATCGCATGATCGGCCCGCACCGCGCGGGAAGAACAGTAGGTGCCGTTGGCGTTCCCACTCATCCCAACATCTTCTATATCGGCGTGAACAACGGGGGTGTCTGGAAGACCGAAGACTATGGTCGCACCTGGAAGCCCATCTTCGACAAGGCATCCACCGGCTCGGTCGGGGATGTGGCGGTTTCACCCAGCGACCCGAACATCATCTACGTCGGCACCGGTGAAGGTCTTCATCGCCCCGATCTCTCCGTGGGCGACGGCATGTTCAAGTCCAGCGACGGAGGAAAGACCTGGACCCACATTGGATTGGAAGACGTGCAGCAAATCGGACGCGTGGTGGTGCATCCGACCAACCCTGAAATAGTTTTTGCCGCAGGCCTGGGGCACCCGTATGGCGCCAATGAAATGCGCGGTGTGTTTCGCTCCCAGGATGGCGGTCGCACCTGGCAGAAGACGCTCTACATCAACAACCACACGGGATGTATCCAGGTTGAGATTGACCCCATGACGCCCTCCGTGGTTTATGCAGATATGTGGGAACATCAGGAAGGGCCTTGGGAGAATGGCTCTTTCTCGGGCCCCAACAGCGGGCTCTATAAATCAACGGACGGCGGCACTACCTGGAAGAAACTGGAGAAGGGATTGCCTGGCCCGGCCCAGGGACTGGGACGCATCGGATTTTCCATAGCCCCGAACAACCCGCGGCGCTTATATGCGACGGTTGATGCCCGCGAGGGTGGCGGCATTTATCGCAGCGACGACAGTGGCGAAACCTGGACGCTGGTGACCACAGACCGACGCCTGTGGGGCCGAGGAAGCGACTTCGCCGAAATAAAAGCACATCCGCTCAACCACAATGTAGTGTTTGTGGCAAATGTTGCCTCGTACAAGTCAAGCGACGGCGGGAAGACGTGGTCATCGATCAAGGGAGCACCCGGCGGGGACGACTATCACCGTATCTGGATCAATCCCCGGCATCCTGACATTATGATCTTCGCGGCAGACCAGGGGGCAACGATCACTGTTAACGGCGGTAAGACTTGGAGTTCATGGTACAACCAACCGACTGCGCAGCTGTACCACGTTTCAACCGACAACCAATTCCCCTACATGGTGTACGGTGGACAGCAGGAGAGTGGCGCCATTGGCGTATTGAGCCGAGGGAACGGAGGACAGATTTCTTTCCGTGACTGGATGGGCGTCGGCGCCGATGAATACGCTTACGTGGCGCCGGATCCGAAGAACCCCGATATCGTCTATGGCAGCCGCGTTGTTAAGTTCAACAAGCGAACAGGCCAAACGCAAAATGTGGCACCCGAAGCCATCCGGTCAGGCAAGTATCGCATGTTGCGCACCCTGCCGCTGCTATTCAACCCGGCCAACCCGGATCAGTTGCTTTTTGCTACAAGTGTGCTGTGGAGTACAACGAATGGCGGACAAAGTTGGGAGATCATCTCTCCTGACCTGACCCGACCACAGCCGGAGGTGCCGGCCAATGTGGGCGACTACAAGACCGACGCCATGAACACCATGCCGCAGCGCGCGGTGATTTATAGCGTTGCACCTTCGCCACTGGACAAGAACGTCATCTGGGCCGGCACGGACGACGGGCTGGTTCATGTTACGTTCGACGGCGGTAAAAACTGGAAGGACGTAACGCCCACTGAGCTGAAATCGTGGGATAAGATTTCTCAAATCGACGCCGGGCATTTTGACAAGAACACAGCATATATCTCGGTTAACGCCATTCGGAAAGACGACCAGCGCCCTCATATCTTCCGTACGCATGATGGCGGTGCCACGTGGAATGAAATCACGGGCGGAATGAATCCTTTTGGTCCCGTCAATGCGGTTCGCGAGGATGTGAAGCAAAAGGGCCTGCTGTTCGCCGGTACAGAGCGCGAGGTGTATTTCTCGGTGAATGATGGCGATCAGTGGCATTCCCTGCGGCAGAACATGCCGGCGACGAGCATTCGGGATCTCGTGGTCCACGACAGCGACCTGGTGATCGGCACCCACGGGCGATCGATCTGGATCCTGGATGATTTTAGCCCGCTGCGTGAATTGGCGGCGGCGTCTTCATCAGAGATGCACTTGTTTACACCCTCCACCGGTACACGGGTTCGCGACAACATGTTCCTCGATACCCCCCTGCCTCCGGAAGAGCCTACTGGACAGAACCCTCCGGATGGCGTAGCCATCGATTATTGGCTGGCAAAAGATGTCGGCGAAGTCAAAATTGAAATCCTCGACAATCAAGGCCGGCTCGTGCGAAGCTACAGCAGCAAGGACCTACCCGAGAAGATTGACACCGTGCAGGTGGGACACCCGACTTATTGGTTCAGACCGTTTAGCGCGCCCGGTGCAACGGCAGGTCACCATCGTATTCATTGGAACCTGCGCTACAGCGATCCCAAGGGAGCGGAGAGGAGTTTCGCCATCGCAGCAGTGTATCATAACACACCCAGTGGTCCCAGCGGCCCCTTCGTCCATCCAGGCACTTACCGTGTCCGCCTGGTTGTCGACGGCAAGAATCAGGAGCGCAGTATTGTCGTCCGTACTGATCCTCGCGTGGCAGCGGGTGATGCCGATCTGAAAGGGCAGCATGAACTTTCAATGGCCATGTATGATGGATACCACCAGTTGCAGGCCATGCGTGAGGAAATGGATGTTGCCGCGGCCAACGCCAGGCGGAAGTGGAAAGTTGGGCAAAAGGAAGCTATTGCCGCACTGCGTGGTAACGGCGATCCTGAAGGCGGCGATTTCCTTTATGGTGCCATTTCCGAGACTCCCTTGGAGAAGGAAACGGTTGTTGGACTTCAGAACAAGATGCTTTTCATCCTGAATGTATTACAAAGCGCTGATGCAGCGCCAACCAGCCAGGCACGGGATGCGGTGAATAAATTGACCAGCCGCGCCAAAGAACTGACCGCGGCCTGGGCCAAAATGAAATAAGGTGGTGATGCGTTGGCGATTAATGGACGACCGGCAACAACGGCCATAACGACATAGTGGGCACTCAATGAGAATTCGGATGCTTTTCTTGTTGGCAGCGATCCTGATCTTACTGGGAGGCGCACTCGCCTTTCCGCACATCCGTTTCTGGATGACTTCGGCCGAAAAGCCCTCTGGCGTGAGTCATGTTGACGTGGTAGGCCACCGCGGCTCTCGTGAAGCGCCGGAAAATACACTCGCGGCCTTTCGCCTCGGGATGCAATCGGCAGACATCATTGAATTGGATGTTCATCTCTCCAAAGACGGATCGGTGATTGTGGCCCATGACGTTACAGCGGAACGAACAACCAATGGTGCAGGGGCGTGGGTCGATCTCACATTGGAAGAAATCAAGAAACTGGACGCAGGAAGCTGGTATGGATCAGCTTTTCAGGGAGAGAAGGTTCCAACCCTGGAAGAAGTGTTGACGCTTGTGAATGGAAACAAAACGGTGCTCATCGAACTCAAATGGCCGGAGACCGGAATCTACGACAGTCTCGTAACCCGGGTTGTGCGGTTGATTCGCGGGCACCAGGCGGAAAGGTGGACGATTGTACAGTCCTTCGAGCCACGCTACCTCACCGAGCTTAACCGTTTGGCGCCTGACCTTATTGCCTACGAACTGGTTTACGGCGCACTGAATTTTCCTCCCTTGTGGAAGGACCGGAACTTTCACGTGGGCGTGTTCAAGCCAGTCGAAGGAGTACGCGGGGTAGTATTTTATTATCCTTACCTGTCGGCGTCCTTCGTCCAGAAGCTGCATGCCCGCAAGATGAGGGTTGGCGCCTATACCGTCAATAAGGGTGAGGACATCTTTCGCGTATTGAACCTTGGCGTGGATTTGGTAATCACTGACTATCCGGCCCAGCTGAGGTCAATACTGGCGAACTGAGCTGGAGCGAATACAACTCCAGCTTCTCATGCTTGGGTTGTGCGGTGATGGTCCGCACAAAATGAAAATTGTGTTTTCGGAGCAAAGCGATTGACAGCGAATTGTCGGGCTGCACGATGGCGAAGAGGGTGGCGATGTGGTACTTGCCTCGAGCCAGTTTCAGCACCTCGGAAGCCGCTTCAAAGGCAAAACCTTTCCCTGCATATTCAGGCAGGAAGGCGAAGCCGATATCCGGATGCTCAAGTTCAGGCCGCTTCAGGAGCCCGCACATCCCGATGGGTGCGCCGGTGGCGGATAAGCTTACCTTCCACAAGCCAAACCCATGGTCCAGGTAACTTTTGAGCGGACCGTTTTGAAGGTATTGGATGGCCGCATCGGTGTCATGCACGTTGCGATCGCCGATAAAGCGCAACCAACCAGGGGTATTGAGAAGCTCAATAATAAACGGGGTGTCGGCATCCGAGAACTTTTCAAGAACGAGTCGGGAGGTCTGAGCTACGGACATGAAACACGTATTGAGACGGCCTCATTTCTTGGTGCCCACCTTGGCGCCTGCAGGGAGCATCTGCGGTTGTTTGAAATCGTCGCGGGAAACTTCGTTTTCTTTTCCCAGGTACATCCAGTTGATGGCGTTGGAATACTTGCGAAAAGCCTTGTTCATATCCTGGACCGTGACCTTTTCCACGGCCGACATGAACGTTTCAAAGTTTCTCCAATTGCCCGCAATCTCGTTGAAGCCGATGCTGAGCGATTGGGCGTCATTGGTTTCGAGCCGTGAATAGTAGTTGGTCAGGAATTCCTCTTTCTTGTCCTTCAGCTCCTTTTCCTTGAAGCCGTTGTTCTTTACATCGTTTATTTGGTCGATCATGACCTGCAACGCTTCTTTGGGCTTGATCGACGACGCATAGAATACGGCATGCGGATTGCCGGCAGGGCTGGTGTTGTAGTACGCGGAGGGAGCGTAGGTGAGGCTTCTCTTGGTGCGTAGCTCGACAAAGAACCGGTCGCCCATGATGGCCATGGCTACGCGCATGGGTATGGCTTCGGGATCACTGATTGCCGGCAGAGACATCGAGCCATGGATATAGTTGGTGGCAATATCCCTGTCTTCAATCGTTACCTGGGCGGGGATTTCAATTTTCGGGTCGCGCTTGGCTGTGGTTCCGGCCGCAAGGGATCCGAGAGCTGCAGTCACCTTTTGGCGAATGTCCTCTTCATTGACATTGCCGACAATCACCATAAACACGTTGTTCTTGTTGATCACGCGATTGAAGTGGGCCCGTGTCTCATCCAAGGCAAGGGCTTCAAGGCTCTTGACCGTGCCTCCGGGAATCTTGGCATAATTCTTACCCGCGTAGTTCAGCTCCATGGCCTTGTTGGAAACATAAGCGTCCGGATTGGCTTCCTCCTCTTTTGCGCCGGCCACCAGCCGGCCCTTGATGAGGTCAAAGGCCCGTTGATCAAAGGCGGGTTGAATAATGGCTTCGGTGAAGAGATTCCAGGAATCGTTCCAGTAGGTAGTCAGGCAGCTAAGGCTTGCCTCACTATAGTCGTAATCGCTGGAATAGCCGATTTCGGTACCGATTTTCTCTTTGGCCGTTGCAAAAGACGTCATGTCGTGCTTATGCGTGCCCCCGTCGGTGGCCACGGCGAGGGCGAGCGCTTCAATTCCTTCCTTGTCTTTTGAATAGTTGGCCGTGCCACCCCTTACGAAGAGGCGTGCACTGACAATCTCCTTGTTGGATTTCTTGAAGAGAACCTTGACGCCGTTGACATTCAGTTCCTTGATGGTGTCGTCGCCTGCGGGAGTGAAGCTCATGCACGGGAGGGCCAGTGCTAAGACGGTGATCAGTAGGGTTTTCATAGCGCTAATCCGGGATTCAGTTGTCCTTGAAATTTTCATTTGCCCAGTGCCGCCTCTAACTGCGGCCTTTGTTCCTTGGTGGTCAGTACACCGGTTACACTCGGTTTAACCTGGATGTAACGTGCGACATAATCCTTGATATCCTGACGTGTCACTTTCTTCAGGTTTTCAACGTAACCGGTGTAATATTCGATCGAAGCCGAGGCCCACCAGAACGTCACGGTGTGGATGAAGTTGGATGTCTTTTCACGGCTGCGGGCGTCATCGATGGCTAATTGGGTCTTGGCGGTCTCCAGTTGTTCGTCGGTGAAATAATCGTCACGCGTCCATTGGCTGATCTGATTTTCAAGTTCGGCCATAGATTCCTTCACCTTCTCGGGATTGGGAACCAGGAAAAGGCTGATCGGCCCAACATATTTGCACGTCTGGTAACTCAATCCGGCGAAGAAGGAGAGTCCGGACTCGACCACGGCCTGCTGAAACTTGGACCCCTTCTGGCGAAGGAGAAAACTGAACACGTCAGCAGCATACGTAGCCTTGATGTCATGGCGCGTGTCCGGTCCCTGCCATTCCCGGTAGACGATCACATTGCGTGCATTGGGATTTTCAGTAAACAGCAGTTCGCTCTTCTCCAGTGGCCGAAACTCGGGTATGGGATACTTGACAAACGGATCAAAGCCCGAATGGGGCCAGCTTCCAAAGATATCTTCGGCTTTGCGGAACACCTCGGTATGGTCGGCATCGCCGGCAATAACCAGAATGCTGTTGTTGGGGTGATAGAACTTCTCCTGTATAGTCTTCATTTTGGCTGTGGTGGCCGTTAGGATGATGTCGTGGTTGCCGATCACATTCTTCCGGCTGTAAAGATCTCCCCACATCTTCCTGCTCACGGCTTCCAAAAGCCAGAATGTGGGCTGCGATTCAGCGCGCTGGAACTCGCCGTCGACGACGGGGTTTTCGTTTTTCATTTCCTTTTCATCAAAGAGGGGATAGCGAATGGCTGAATTCATGAACTGAAGACCTTCGGTCAGGTATTTCTTGTTCAGGGTGAAGTAGTAATTTACCCGCTCATTCGAGGTGCTACCGTTCCATTGCATGCCCAGTTCATTGGTTCGGTTGAGAAATGCCTCCTGGTTGGGGATATCCTTGTTGGCTTTGAAAAACATGTGCTCATACAAGTGAGAGAGGCCATTGTATTCAGGGGATTCGGTGTACGACCCGTTCTTCACGCAGATCTCTACCGTAATCAAGGGTACGGTTTTGTCTTCGATGACCAGAACTTCGAGTCCATTCTTCAATTGGGTAAGGAAGAAGTTGGAAGGCAGGTTCTGGGCGAGCAGGCTCCCGTGAATCAGGACAAGCAGGCTGCCGATGAGCAGGATTCGTTTCATTGGATGGTTGCTTTTGCGGTAGCTTAAACTAAGACATTTCAAATAAATTACCCAAGTTTATACGGAAACGATGTCAAATGGATATAGTGATACACATTCTCGGCTGGACCGGCTCCGTCATGGTGATTGCCGCCTATGGACTTAACAGCTACCAGAAGCTTGCTTCTGATTCTTACATGTTTCTCTACCTCAACCTGATCGGAGGAATTCTTTTGATTATCTATTCGGCCTATCTCACCGCTTTCGCCAATACGTTCATCAACGTCGTCTGGGTAATCATCGCCATCCCGGCCATTTTCCGGCGGTGGAAGAAGCGATCAGCAACCAGTGACCATTGACCAGCCTGGCCGTCGCCGAGCCGAAGACATTGGTGGGTAACCAGTACCTGGTCCCCGGTTCCGTGTCTATTTCATTGTTTCGTCAAGCCACTTGAAGAATTCCCGCTGCCACACGAGGCTGTTCTGCGCTGTCAGCACCCAGTGGTTCTCGGTGGGCAGGTAAACCAACCGGCTCTTGATGCCGCGCAGCTGAGCAGCCTGGAACGCTTCAAAACCTTGCGTCTCAGGCACACGGTAGTCGCGGCCCCCGTGGATAATCAGTATCGGGGTATCCCAGCGGTCGACGAGGTTGCTCGGATCAAATTGACTGTAGGTCTTCTGTGCGGCGGCATTGCCCTTATCCCAATAAGGTCCGCCATAATCCCATTCAGAAAAGAAGACCTCTTCGGTAGATCCGTACATGCTCTTCATGTTGAATATTCCATCATGCGCGATGAATGTTTTGAAACGGTGATTATGAATGCCCGCCAGGAAATAGACGGAGTATCCCCCATAACTGGCCCCCACCGCACCCAGCCGGCTCTTGTCAACAAATGATTCCCTCGCGATGTCGTCGATGGCAGAGAAATAATCGTCCATCACTTGTCCACCGTGGTCTTTGCTAATCTGCTCATTCCACGCCACACCATGCCCCTGCATGCCGCGCCGGTTGGGAGCGACGACGATGTAGCCGTTGGCGGCGATCAGTTGAAGATTCCACCGGAAGGAATAAAAGTTCGTGAGCGGTACCTGTGGTCCTCCCTGGCAAAAGAGGAGCGTGGGATACTTCTTCGATGCATCAAAGTTTGGCGGATAGACAACATAAACGAGCATCTGCTTGTTGTCGGTTGTAGGGACCATTCGCCTTTCCACTTTGCTCATGGCGGTCGAGGCATACGCGGCGTCGTTTATATGCGTGAGTTGAGTAGACTGGCCAGTAGTAAGATTCACCGTATACAACTCGGTGGCGTGATTCATGTCGTTGCGGGCTACGACCATCGTATTACCAACCTGGCCTGCGATGGCTGAGATGTCGAAGTCACCTTTGGTGAGTTGCTTGACAACCGGTGCTTTACCCTGGGTTGGCAAATCCACGTGAAAGAGCTGGAGTGTACCGTCGATCGCGCCGATGATGTACAACTTTTTGCCGTCCGGGCTCCAGGCATAGTGTTGCACGGATTCATCCCAACTTTGGGTCAGGTTGGTCACCACACCGTTGAGGCGCACCATCAGGTCGTTTTTGTCGGCCTCGTAGCCGTCGCGGCGCATGCTCAGCCAGGCTAATGCGCCGGTGGATGAGAACTGGGGATTGGTATCATAGCCTTTGTTGCCTTCCGTCAGGTTGACGGTAGTGCCGGTAGCCACATCATATTCGTACAGGTCAGTGTTGGTGCTTATCGCATACGCCGTGCCCGATTTCTTTTTTGTTACGTAGATGATTTTTTTGCTGTCGGGAGTCCAGACGTAGTCTTCATCGCCGCCAAACGGTTTCTGCGGACAGTCGAAGGCTTCGCCCGGCATAATGTCTTTCCCTTCGCCGGCGGTTCCGTTGTTCATCGGGTGCACGAACACATGACTGAAGGCGCCGTCTTCCCAGGTGTCCCAGTGACGATAGTTCAGGCCATCGTAGATCTGAACATTGGATTTGT
>JAYRNL010000044.1:0-6556 GCA_041912235.1 Cyclobacteriaceae bacterium | reverse complement strand
GGCATTTATGAAGTTATTGAGGAGGACCTCGCCCTCTGTGAATTTGCCGATGTTTCAAAGCACAACGTGCAGGGCATTCTACGCGAGGGACTGGACCTTATCCGATTGAGTTAACGATCTATGAAGTTTCTGAGAAAACAGCTTGACTCGGTCAAGCATAATTTTGAAAAAGGAGGGAAGTGGGAGAAGTATTTCTTTGCCTACGAGGCGTTTGAGACATTCCTGTTTTCACCCAACACGACCACCGATGCCCGGGGCGCGCATATCCGGGACGCCATCGACCTGAAAAGGCTGATGATGACGGTTATTATCGCCATGATTCCCTGCCTTCTCTTCGGCATGTGGAATATTGGATATCAGCATTTTCTCGCCACCGGTCAATCAGGTTCCATAGGAGACGCATTTGTCGTCGGCTTGCTCAAGACCTTGCCCATTGTGGTTGTTTCCTATGCGGTTGGACTCGGTATCGAATTTGTTTTTGCCACGATCCGTCGTCACCCGGTCAACGAAGGATTTCTGGTGACGGGGATGCTGATTCCGCTGGTGATGCCCCCGGATATTCCGCTGTGGCAGGTGGCCATCGCAACGGCGTTCGCGGTGGTAATTGGAAAAGAGGCTTTCGGCGGTACAGGAATGAATGTGGTGAACATCGCGTTGACGGCCCGGGCGTTCCTCTACTTTGCCTATCCTTCCCAGATTTCCGGCGAAGTGTGGACCTTGCTGGATTCGGGCGTTAAGCCGGTTGCCGGTTATTCGGGCGCCACTCCGCTCGCTGTCGCCGCGGCCAGCACGGGTAATGTAGTCACTGACTTTAGTTCCTTCGGCACCGGATGGGCAGAGGGAATCTACAGCTTCAAGAGCATGTTCCTCGGCACAATTCCGGGTTGCATCGGGGAGACCTCTACACTCATGTGCCTGATCGGCGCATTAATCCTTGTGATGACCGGTGTGGGAAGCTGGAAGATTATTGTCAGTGTATTCGCAGGTGCCTATGGGATGGGGTTCCTCCTTAATGTATTGGGAACAACGCCCTTTACACAAATGCCGGCACATTATCACCTCGTGATGGGCGGGCTTGCCTTCGGCGCCGTATTCATGGCCACCGATCCGGTTACCGCAGCACAAACGGAGACCGGCAAGTGGGTATACGGACTGATGATTGGAATATTCACGGTGATGATTCGCGTATTTAACCCGGCCTATCCGGAAGGGATCATGCTGGCGATATTGCTGATGAACGTATTCGCTCCGCTGATTGATTATTTTGTAGTAAGTGCAAACAAAAAACGCAGATTACAACGTGCGACAGTCTAATACCTATATCGTGCTGTACTCCGCGGCGATTACCATCGTCTGCGGCGGCCTCCTGGCCTTTGCTTCGGTGAGTCTGAAAGACAAGCAGGATGCAAACATTGCCATGGAAAAGAAACAGAATATCCTCTCTTCTGTATTAACCCTGAAGGAGACGGATGATGTGAACGCCATTTACGAAAGCCAGGTCAAAGGCTTTGTGCTTGATTTCTCCGGAAACATCAAGGAAGGGATGATGCCGGAGCAAGTCGATCTGGCGAAAGAGTACAAGAAGGCTCCGGCCGATCGGCTGCTTCCTGTATACGAGTTTCGGAATCCAGGCGATCCCAACAAGGTGGAATATGCCGTCATGCCCGTATATGGCTACGGATTATGGGGCAACATTTCAGGTTTTGTCGCAGTGAGGGCAGACTTTTCCACCATCCAAGGCGTCAAGTTCCAGCATGTCACAGAAACGCCCGGGCTTGGTGCCCGCATCGCTTCCGATGAAATTCAGGAACGCTACAAGGGTAAGATGATATTTGACAAGGGAGCGTTGGTTTCGGTGACTATGCAGAAAGGAGAAGGCCACGACTACTCAAACGATCCGCACAAGGTCGATGGCATGTCAGGGGCCACGCTTACCGGCAAGGGTGTCAATAACATGTTGAAAGACTACCTCGCTTGTTATGAATCGTACCTCAAGAAGAATGTACCCGTAAATCAATAGCTATGAGTGCTGCTGCTGAAGTTGTAGAAGAAGTAAAGGAGAAGAAATCCGAACCGCTCTTTTCAAAGAAGAATCAGAAACTGATTTCCAATCCGCTTGACATCGATAACCCGGTGACGGTACAGGTGCTGGGCATTTGTTCCGCCCTGGCGGTGACCACACAGTTGAAACCGGCCTTCGTGATGTCGTTGGGCCTTACCATTGTGACCGCCAGCTCCAACGTGGTAATCTCGATGATGCGCAATACCATTCCCTCGCGCATCCGGATTATTGTGCAGTTGGCCATCGTGTCGTTGTGGGTGATCCTGGTGGACCAGATTCTCAAGGCTTACGTGTATGATGTGTCCAAACAGCTTTCTGTTTTTGTGGGACTCATCATTACAAACTGTATTGTAATGGGCCGGCTTGAAGCGTTCGCGATGGGAAATAAGCCATGGCCTTCGTTGTTGGACGGGCTTGGCAATGGTATGGGCTACGGTTTGATTCTGATGACCCTGGCCTTCTTCCGCGAACTTCTTGGCGGCGGGTCGCTGTGGGGTTTCAAGGTATTCGCATCCCTGGGTTTGCCCTACCAAGGCAATGGTCTGCTCTTGCTGCCAGCCGGCGCTTGTATCCTCCTGGGAATAATCATCTGGGTGCAGCGGACATTCAATGGTTATCGTGAATCGCACTAATAGAAAAAGCATATGGAGAACATCATAAATATTGGCGTTCGGTCGATCTTCATCGACAACATGATTTTTGCCTACTTCCTGGGCATGTGCTCTTTTCTGGCCATCTCCAAGAAGGTGAAGACGGCGTTCGGCCTGGGTATTGCGGTAATCTTTGTAATTGGTATCACCGTACCGATCAACTGGTTGATTCAGAATTACCTGCTCGTTCCCGGGTCATTTGCATTTCTGGGCCCTGAATTCGCCAACATTGATCTTGGCTTTCTGCAGTTTATCGTTTTCATATCTGTAATTGCTGCCATCACGCAGCTCACCGAGATGGCCGTCGAGAAATTCTCGCCCGCCCTGTATGGAACGCTGGGGATTTTTCTCCCGTTGATCGCGGTAAACTGCTCGGTATTGGGTGCGGCCCTCTTTATGGTCGGCCGTCCTTACAACCTGGCGGAAGCCACCACTTTCGGCATTGGCTCGGGCATCGGGTGGATGCTGGCCATCGTGGCCCTTGCGGGTGTTCGTGAAAAGATGAAGTATTCCAATGTACCTGCTCCGCTCCGCGGATTGGGAATAACCTTTATCCTGGTAGGCCTGATGTCGCTCGGCTTTCTGAGCTTTCTTGGGTTTTCACTTTGAGTGGAATGAAACTAACAGAGCCTCCTCGTCCCGACAGGGAATAGCGAGGAGGTTCTTTCGTTTATGAGAAAACTGGCCGGAACCATTGCCCGCTACTTCTTCAACGGAACGCTGTTCATCGTTCCGTTGGTGGCCACGATCTATGTAATCATTGAAGCGTTTCGCTGGCTGGACAGTCGGCTCAACCTGCCCTATCCCGGTGTAGGATTCGCCATCATCCTCACGGCGATAACCCTGTTCGGATATTTTACGACCAACTTCGCTTTCCAGACTTTCTCAAACTGGTTTGACGGAATGATGAACCGCATCCCTATGGTGAAGTTGATTTATTCATCGGTGAAGGATTTGCTGGCCGCCTTCGTCGGTGACAAGCGAAAGTTCAACAAGCCCGTGCTGGTAACCATCAATAAGGAAAACACCCTTCACCGGATCGGATTCATTACCCAACCCGACCTCCATGAAATCGGACTCCCCGACATGGTGGTCGTTTACTTCCCTCAGTCCTACGCCTTTGCCGGAGATCATTTTGTCGTATCACGGGAAAACATCAGACCACTGAATATTTCCGGCGCTCAGGCCATGAAGTTCATCGTCTCGGGTGGTATCTCTGGATTTAAGGAACAGTAAGCTTACCTTTGGTCATGCGCTTAGTATACTTTTTTGCATTCCTGTTAGTTGTAGGCTGCCAGGACAATGAAGCTGACCGACCGGAATTGCTGACAAAGCCTGCACAACAGATTGGAAGTACAAGCGCCGTCCTGGATGCTGAGTTGACCGAAACGGGTCCGATCAAACCATTGGTTACCGGATTCTTGTGGGGAACCCCGACAGACGACCTTTCAATTTTTGCGGCACCCAATCGTTACGTGGGAAGCGAGACTTCGAGTAAAGGTCCTTTTAGTATCAAGGTGGAAAACCTGTCACCCGGAACAACCTATTCCTATCGCTCCTTCGCCGCCGATCCAGGATTCTATAAAATCTATTACGGCGCGGTAGTAGACTTTACTACACTGCCGTAACCCTTGGATGGGGCCGGGCTAGGCAATTACGCCTGAGCCAATCAATTCTTCACCGTCGTACCAAGCTGCAAACTGACCCGGTGTAACGCCGCGCTGCGGTCGATCAAATACGATGTAGACGCCCTCTTCGCGCCGGTAGAGCGTACAAGCTTCCAACGGCTGGCGGTAGCGAATCCTCGCCTGATAACGACGGGTTCCGCCAAGGGGCAGCTTCAAATCCTCACGCACCCAATGATCATCATGACTGAGGAAAAGTCCACGACGATACAAGCCAGGATGATCATCCCCCATTCCTGTGTAGAGGATGTTATCGCGGGTATCCGTTCCGATGACGAACAAGGGGCGCTCAAAGCCGCCCAGGTTCAATCCGCGGCGTTGCCCAATGGTGTAGAAATGCGCGCCGTTGTGTTCGCCGACCACTTCTCCGGCACCAGGGGTGAGCGCGTAAGGCTGGGTGATTTCCGCCAACTCCTCCGCTTCGGCCGTTCCCGCAAATACATCACTGGTTGCCGGGATCTCAACCACTTTTCCTTTTCTGGGTTTGAGTTGCTGTTGAAGAAAATCGGGTAGGTGCACTTTGCCGATGAAGCACAGACCCTGGGAATCCTTCTTTTCGGCGGTTGCAATGCCAGCGCGACGGGCAATTGCGCGAACTTCCGGTTTAAGCAGCTCGCCAACAGGAAATAACGATTTGGCCAATTGTTCCTGGCTCAGCTGGCATAGAAAATAACTTTGATCCTTGTTCGGATCCTTCCCTGCAAGCAGGCGATAAATCGTCCTCCCGTTCACCGAGGTTTCCCCCTTGCGTGCATAGTGACCCGTGGCCACATAGTCTGCGCCCAGCTTGAGGGCCGCTTTCAGGAAGATGTCAAACTTGATTTCACGGTTGCATAAAATGTCAGGGTTGGGCGTCCTTCCCCGTTCATATTCGGCAAACATGTAATCGACAATGCGCTTCTTGTATTCAACACTGAGGTCGATGGTTTGGAAGGGGATACCCAACTGTTGAGCCACGATCATGGCATCGTTGCTGTCGTCAAGCCAGGGGCATTCGTTGCTGATGGTTACGGAATCATCGTGCCAGTTTTTCATAAACATGGCAATGACCTCGTATCCCTGCTCCTTGAGGAGATACGCGGCGACACTGGAATCGACGCCCCCGGAAAGGCCTACAACTACCCGCTTCTTCATTTCTTCACAATGATGGAAGAATTCATTTTTTCGGTCAAAAGTTCATTGATGAGCTGATTAAATCGCTCTTTAAATCGTTCATGGTAAATGCCGGTGCCGGGGCCTTCAAATCCTGTATAAATATGTCTGACCTTGCCGTCCCGGCCCACGATAATCGTAGTGGGAAAGGCGAGCACGCGGTTGAGCATCGGCAAGGTTTTGGCGGCCTCTTCTTTGTCGTTAATCCCCGCAATGACGAATTCGTACGGGACATTCAGCTTGTTCTTCATCTTGATAACACGGCCCGAAGCGTATGCGAAATCCGGCTTGCGTTCATAGGCTAATCCAAGGATTTCCACACCCCGGTCGTGATTTTCGCGGTACCACTGACTGAGGTATTTTGTCTCGTCCATGCAATTGGGGCACCAGGTACCAAAGATCTGGAGGATCAGAACTTTGTCGTTGAACCGTTCGTCGGAAGGTTTCACCGGTTTCCCGTCCAGATCAGGAAAAGTGAAGTCGATACGGTCGTATCCTTCTTTCAGAAAGGTCAATGCTTCCGGATCCGGCATCTTGGCGTCCGGATTCTTGACGCCAAAGAATACCTCATGGGCGCTCTTGCCGGAATAGTAGTCTCCAATCAATGAATCGCCTGCCAGGGACGCAATGAACACAAACGCGTGATTGCCGTCAAAGGTGCTGAGCTTCAGCTTCCCATCGACCACATTGCCTTCAAGGTACCGGTAGTCGCCCACGGGAGTGAGGAACGTGCCGGTGACGTAATTGCCCTTTTGTTCAAATAGTCCGACCGATGTGTACGCCTCATCGTTGTCGGGCTTGAATTCAAGTTGGTATTTTCCGGAGTAGTCGGGAGCAGCCGGCGCTTCTTCATTTTTCACGAAGCGAAAGTCATCCCCGAATGTTGCGGAGAAAGGCAGACTGAACTCCGGTGCGTAGTTCTTGTAGAAGGTGCCACTCAGTGTATTCTCGCCGATATTGGCTCGTAGGTCGGCATCAAATACGTGAAGCTGCATGAACACAGAATC
>JAYRNL010000043.1:0-6452 GCA_041912235.1 Cyclobacteriaceae bacterium | reverse complement strand
CCGTCACCCAAGGTCCATCGCAACGCACTGGACGAAGGATCTTGTGCAGCAGCTATCCCGTTAACCAGTAACAGAACGAGGACGGCGATCACTTGCCGAAAATGCAAGCTGCCATGCGAAAATGTGAGGTTTAATGATTCCATAGATCGTCTGTTCATGGTCAGTTGCAGGTCACCGTTTCCCAATTCACATCGAAGCCCAGGGTGAAATTAGTCCCACCACCCAGGCAAGTGAGATCGGAACCCGTTGAACAGGATATCTGAACAAGAGCCCGAACCGTTATCGCCGACACGGGCTTGTAGGATACAGACGTGCCGGAGCCCAATGCCTGAACTACATTCACTTCGTAGTGGTCGATGTGCCAAACATAGTTAACCGCCTGCCAGGTAATCGTGGTCGTGCATCCTGAAATTCCCGTGGGAACATTATTGGCTGTGAACGTGATGGTTGGCGTATTGCAATTGGCCGTCATCCCCGAACTGTAGTTATTGCTTTGACTGTCAGTGCCCGTAATTTCCGGAGTACCGGCCAGGTCAAAGCATATATCCTGATCAAAGTACCGGGTCATTCCATCCTTGGTGACCGACAACTTCACATTGTGACGTCCTGGCACGGTAAACGTTTTGGTCAATGAATTGGAAGTTGACTGGGTGGTATTATCATCAATCGTCCACAGATAAGTTGGACTTGCCCCTCCGTAACAGTAATCAAGCGCGGTGAAGGTTATGGAAGTGCCCACTTTGTACGCAGCAGCATTGCTTGTAAACCCGGCATTCGGCTCGGCTACCATCGCTTTCTGCACGGCGTAATCCACCTTCTGAACCAGGTTTCGTTTACGATCAAAGGTTCCCCGCTTTCGGCCCTGAGCATCATAAGCAATTGTCACTGAGTTACCCCGGTCGTCTGTGCTCGAGGTCACTCCTACCATGGGCTTGATTGTTTGCAGCGCCACACGGCCCTCTGCGGGAAGGAACACAATATCATCTACGGTTACATCCGCATTGGCCGTCACCCTCAGCGTGAAACTGGAAGGAACTGCTGCAGCGTTAACTGTGACTTCATAGTATGCCCATTGATTGGAAGAGCTGACAGCCAGCGATCCAATATCGGTTGTTGATCCTGTGTAGGCCTTGAAGAAGATTGACGTGTTTGCAGCGGAGGTCTTTGCCCAGCAGGATAAACGGTACTGTGCGGTCGCCCCTTTGATCAACGTGCCTGAAGACAATGTGACCGATGTGGACATCGCAATAGCCTTCTCTCCCGTCCAGCCCGACGGATACGTGGGGGAACCTGCTGTAACGGTTAACCCGGCCGTGGTGGTAGATTCAAAGCCTTCCGCTACAGCCTGGGCTGATTTAATGTTTGCAAACGTGGCTGCCTCATAGCCATGGTTTGTGGAATAGGAGTGCACCACCTTGTTCTTGTTCTTGTCAAACTCCCACACCGGCCTGCCTTCGGCATCATATTCTTTGAATGTTCGAACTGTATAATAGTCCGTGTCAAAGGTTATGCTGTTTCCGCCACTCACGAACGACTCACTTACAGCAACGCCTGTTGGGATAGTCTTTAGGTAGTAGGGTAAGGTCTTTCCACTCGCCGTTCTGTAACTGATCACACTGGCGTCGGTGACCACGGCGACGCTATTCACGGTCACCGTGGTTATCTGCTCAACCAGTTCGCCATGCCGGTTTTCATTTTGGAGTTGTTTGACAGCAAAGGCGGCCGTGTCTGAACTTGCCGGGGTAGTCGTGAAGGAATAATCCTTCACATACTTGAATTTTTGCTCGCGCGTTGATCCATCGGCCAGCGTCACTAAGGTTTGCCGAAGCATATTGTTACTGTTGTAGGTATAGGCCGTAGAGGTTACGATCGGGGTGGAGCCGGATTCCGGATATTCCGTAATCGTCTCGGTGGCGACCGCCTGGGCCCTGCCCGTCAGTATTTCGTATATGCCATAGTAAAAAAGGTTGCCCGAATTCTTTTCAAACTTGATGGCCTTCACGGCGGCAGGCGGGCTTGTGGGAAGCTGCTGAGCCGTCATCTCGCGCTTTCTGACCAACGTCCCACTTTGCGAGTATTGATATACCCCTTTCAGAAATCCCCGGCGGTGGCCGAAGTTGGTCGCCGGGGCAAAAGGGTAGGCAAAGTATCCGTTTCTGTAGTTACCGCAGGCACAATCTGTTCCGCTTTTCCTGGCAATTCGGCTTTTGGTGGCCTTCCATTCGTATTTCTGCGTTTGAGGGAAAACGCCCGGAATGCTGAATTCATAAACTGTACTTCCCAAGGTGTCCACCGACTCGCGAACCCGGGCATACATGATCTCCGACGGGTCACCCCGGTTCGTGCCTGAACGCACTCGTCCATCACGCGTGTAATAACCAAACTTGAGCGGCGCCAACAGTTTCCCGCTGCTCTTGACGCCGTCGCTTTCTACATAACTGTAGCTGCGGTTAACCGACCGGCTTGCACTGAATACATCCGTTGCCTTTCCATAGGCCACGTCGCTGCCGTTCATCGAAACTTGTTTTACCCGCAAACCCCCTCCCCGCATATTCTTCATCCTGGCAGAGTCGTAATACACATTCTGTTCCCAGGTGATGTCCACCACCCCTCCGGCCGGGGTGACGATTTTAGTCAAAGCGCCAAATTTTACTGAATCCAAATTAACTCCGGCATCATATGCTTGTGCCGTTGCTGAAGGCGTTTGACCGTTCAGGGTGTCAACACGAACCCTCAGTGCGTCGCTGAGGTTGTCGTAATAATTTACGGTTGGCGCATTGTAGCTGCCCGTCTTCCCATTATAGTACCCGAACCAATCACGCTTGAAATTCTTCTTCCAGGGCTTGGCCAGCGCTGTCTTCAACCAATCCACATATTGATAGGTGAATTCGTAGGACGCGTAGGGTGAACAATTGGGGCCTACTTCGCGGAGCTTGTACAAAAATGTCTTTGCCACCGGAAAAGGGTTGGTCGACGAATTCCAGTTGTAGTCCTTGAAAGTCTTGTAGTACAATTCAAACGTCTTGGCGTTGGTCGTTGTGGTCTCCAGTATTTTCACACGCGTCACCACATTGTTAGCCCATGTAAATTCAGCCTTGTATGTCTTTAGCTCGATGGTTGATATCCGCTTGGGCTGAAACTGGTCGCGGATAAAGTAGATGGAGTCTTCCTTGAACGAATGGTAAGCGGCCTCCGGCAACGTGGTATAGGTGATCCGCGCGGTCGTTCCCGTAGCTGTCGACTGGATTCTGGTCAACAACCAACGGGAAGTGAATTCAATGTCGCGGGAAGCATTGTACTGGAAGTCAGAAAAATCGTTATACCCTCCGCCAGCGATACGAGAAATCGTTTCCACAGAAGAGAAGGAGTATACCATGCCCCGGTTGGTCTTGATCGAGAAGCTGTCTGCGCGGAATGTTGAAATGGTCAGGTCCTGGAGCGAGAGCAACTGGGGTACTCCACTTGCATTGAGGATGAACTGTCCGCTGATGCCGGGCGCCTGAAAAAAGAAGAGGTCGGGCTCCGTGTCGTAGGTGAAAGCAAGCCCATCCAGAAAGTTGAAGTCAGAGGCCTCATCCGAACAGACATCCAACACATCATTCCCTGAAGGGGAAAAGTTCTGGATCGAACTGTAATTACTTCCCAAGTAGAGCCATCCTTTGCGCTCTGTGGTATTGAGTTCATCCGGCAGGCCTCTTACAACACGGGTTATAGCACCCCCCGCCGACAAACTCCAGCCCATCCCGCAATCGCCTTCACCTTCCGCTACAGTCAGCGCGTTGCCATGTTGGCCAACCGATATCGGTACGGATACATCGTTGGCAGCAACCTCTCCCAAAGGAATACTATACTGTAAGCTGCCAGTTAAGAAATCGACCGACTGACCTACACTTTCAAATGCCCACAACTGGAGCAGGAAGATGATACACAACACATAGGTGAGTTGAACCACCTTGACTTCTTCTCTCTTCATGTTGCTTGATTGTTCAGTGATTGACCTGAACAAAAAAAGCAAAACTAAAAGTGAATCAGGAAGTGCAACCGAAAATAACCTTACATCACTTTTTTGCGAGAAATCACCTGCATTGAATGATGTCCGTTGAATGATTTTGAATCAAAAAAGTACAAGAGCCGAATTACTTGTCAATAATTACTCTCCTAGTTTTCAATTCGTTACGATTCCATCTACCGCAGCATTGGTGATCCTGGCAGATTTCTACGCAGGAATCACGAAAACCTTACATCGAGCGACATAAGATTGTACGGAAAACATGACAAGCGCATTGTACGGTTTTCCGTACTAGATCAAATTATCACACAATCCGCATGCGCATTCGGCCAACTGGTAGCTGATCACTGATCACCAGTCACTGATTCCTGATCACCGAATACTGGATTCCTGATTACCCGCCGGCTAATTGCATTGTGTGATCAAAGCTCATCAAGAAGCGGGCAGGCCGATCACCGACCACCGATCACCGACTACCGATCACCGATTACTGATCACCGATTACCGATCACCGATCACCGACCACCGGCCTTCACTTGACCAGCTTATACTGCACCCCCACCCTCGCGTTCAGGCGCTCCGGAAATCCGTCCTTCAGGCTCTTGTCAAATCCGTACAACATCTGTGCGTTGCCTTGCCAGCGGGCGGAGATCTTAAAGGTTGTCTGGATGCCTGAGTAGAATGTCCAGCGCCAGTCGCGGTAGGCGGCACGATCGGAGGATGCTGCGACGGGATGGCTGTTGCCGTCCATTTCTACCCGGACGTACACGGACTTGAACGTCTTCACCACCACAAAGGTGTTCATGCCCCATACCGGTTCATGCTGATCAAACCCGAAGGGGCTCTGCATCACCCGCAGCCGGTAACTGGCTCCCAATCCTGCCTCAATCCGTCCGCTGATCCGATAGGCAGCGTTGGGAAAAATATCGAAGAGCAAGGTATCCTTGCCCCCGCGATAGGCCAGGTTCAGTCCCGGCCGGAATCGCTCCTTGAACGGCTTCCCCTTGAGCCCGTTCCTGGGCAGCCAATCGTTCTTCTTGATCTCCGACAGGCTTCCCAGTGACGAATATTTCTTCTTGTATTTCGCCATCTGATTCATGGCTCCCTGCAGGGCGGCTTCCTGTCCCGCAAAATGGTCCACAGCCTCCTGCTTTCCTGCAGAAATCGCCGCATTCGGGTCTTTCAGTTGGTCGGATGCCTTGACAAGTTCATTGCTGGTCTTGAGTTGTTCGGCCTCCTTAAGTGCCTTCGAAGCATCGTTCATTTCACCCACCTGGCCGACGCCTTGCTCCAGGGCTTTGTCCGGGTTTGCAGCCAGTCCCTTCACACTACCTATCTGTTTTGAAATTTCGCCGCCAGGATCCGGCATATGGGGTATGTTCTTTTGCAAGTCCCCCAACTCCGGCAGGGTGGGAACAGCGCCGAGTGAAGACAACTCAGGCGAAAAATTCAACGAACCAAAATCGGTTAACTCCAGCGTGGGCAGCGCCGGAATAGATCCGGCATTCAGCCCCGGAATCGGAGCGGATGCTCCGGGCACAGAAACGGGACTGTCGGGAGACGAATGGCCCGGGAGTTGCAGCCCGGCCGAGTCCAAATTGAATTTCCGTCGCACGGCCTCCGACCACTTCTGGTACCGTGAGGAGACCTTTCCCTGAAGCGCCTTGTGTTTCTCTTGGGCCTCCTTGAGCAAACCCTCTTTCCTTCTTAAGAGGCTGTCCGATTTCAGTCGTATCCTTCTCTTCGACACTCCAACCGATCGCAGGCTGTCAGCAAACGAAGCAAGTTTCGCATCCGAAAACCTGCTGTTGATTTTCTTTTGAAGGTCCTCCGACCATGCGTTGATTGAAAGAGAATCCCTCCAGCGGTTGGCGTTTGCCAGGGTTTTCAAACTGTCCACGACTTCTGTCGATCGGTTCCGCAACCGGTTCGCCTTGCGGTCAATCGAATCCAGCGGGGCTTGACCGCGGAGTGCAGGCCCAGTCGCCAGCAGCACAATGAACAGTGAACCCGTATACCACCCAATGTGATGTGTCGTCTTCACTTCAAAGGACATCGTCGCGTGAAAGTAAGAAAAGTTTGAGTTTTTCGATTTTGCTCCGCTTTGCGCCCCGCCTGCCTTCGGTGTCAGTAAGGGGCGGGCAGGCGCGCTGTTCGTGCTTGCCCGTCCGTAGCGCCTTGCGTAGGCGGGGACGCCTCCGCGCAAAGTACTTGTGTTTACTACTTACTTCTTACTACTTACTACCTCTCGCTGCTCGTCCTTGCCCGTCCATAGCGTTTCGCGTAGGCGGGGGACGCCCGCCCGCTCAAGTCATGCCACTAAATTACACCACATCACAAAAATCATCTGAAAATCACAGTTCAGACAACTTGGCCGGGAGGAATCTCTCCACCAACTGATGCCGTGTGGGTTCGCCCAGGAAGGTCAGTCGTAAATGTCTTT
>JAYRNL010000042.1:0-3056 GCA_041912235.1 Cyclobacteriaceae bacterium | reverse complement strand
TGCTGCTGTATTCTGGCCAGAGTTCCTTCTGCGAGAACACAATGCTGTAGAACCACTCCACATGCTCCTCATTGCCGAATGCCTCGTCCTCGGCGGCGGGGCTTTCGTACACAAGCTTGACGATGGTACCGGTGGCCCCACGGGTGTAGGTCATGGTGCGCGTGTAAAACAGATCCGGCAGATCCTTGATGCGGACACGATCACCTTCCTTGAATTTTGGCTTGCCAGCCATGCCCTTGAAGCATTGCGGATCGCCGATGCCGGTGGCCATCTTGGCGTGGTGGGTTCTGTCCCAATGTGGCTTGTTGCTCATAACGTATTCACCTCCTGAATTACTTGGTCTTGGGGGGAAGGTATTCGCCCAGCCCCTTGCCGGACGCAACGCGTTCTTTCAGTTCCACGATCTTGTTGTGCAGTTCGGTCAGCGTGCAGTACTGCTTGTCAACCAGAATGCGGGCCGCCGTCATCAACCAGCGGCCGTAGTAGGGCATGCCCAGGTACACGGTCTGGCCAACATCGACGTTCTGCTTGCGGCGGCGCTCCTCGGCTGTCCACACCCCTCGCCAGGCCAGGCATTCGCAGGTGGCAAAAGTATTCAGCTCCCACACCTCTTCTTCCTTCTCGTGATACGGAATGGGAATATCCGCCTCACCACCAACATCGTGCGGTGTCCGCGTGTAAGCCCTGTAAAGGGTATGGTCGATTTCAGTGGGGGCGGGGGCGTGGGTCTGCTTGTGCAGTGCCGGCTGCAGAAGCGGGGTCGTTTCGAGATGTCGGAGCACTTCTTTTCTGGTGGATGATGACATTGCCTGGACTCCTCTCTAGGTTCATGAACAAACTGGCTAGCCCGTCAGGCTTCGGCAACATCCATGGATAGCCACTCGCCGCCGATTCCCTTAATCAACAACCTGATCTGTTTATTGTGCGCACTGCAATAAACACAGCAACTCATTGATGTTCACAACTATGGACCATGGTTTCATTGATTTCCAAGACTAAATTCCGATGGTATCCATAGGAGTTGGCTATAGAAACGGCGTTCCCATTTGCCAGCGACAAGACTTGCTTCTGTCTTTTGTCCTGAATGACATCTTCGATCTTGATATCCGCGATTCATCAGGACGGTCAGGCACGGCTCACAAGAAATGTGTAGTAATTGCAGGAAGCGAAAAAGGTGCCGTCCTTCATTGCCAGCTTCTGTTGCGCGTGCCAGGCCTCGATGGCCTGTTCGGGCAACGCGCCGGCTTCCTTGACGTAGGGTACATAGGTTTCGGCGAATGATTCGAAGTAACTCGCCTGGCCGATTTCAGCCACGGCATCACCCCAGGCAGCCGTGAGCTTCAGCCCATGCACAGGGAGCAGATGCGGCAATTCACGCATGATGGATGGATTGTTGAACGTGGCATTTGCCAACGCCGCATCCATTTGCCGGCCGAATGCCGGGTCCGGACAGGCATAGGTCAGGGACGCATAATCCCCGTCAAAGATCACCGCGGTGCCCCCTGGCCTAAGAACCCGCGCCATTTCGCTCAATACCCTGCCGGGGTCGGAAACGTGGCTGATCAGCGTGTGCGCGATCACCACATCAAAGGATGCCGGGGGAAAGTCCAGACCATGCGCATCCCCGACATGAAAGGATATTTGCTCATTGATCTTTTCGGCCTGCGAATAGGTGATGGCGGCGTTGATGAAAGCCTCGCACTGATCAATTCCCACTGCCCGCCCTGTCAGTCTGCCGTGTTTTGCAAGTGTTCGCAGGTTTGCGCCCGTCCCGCAACCCATCTCAAGAACCTTCGCATGTCCGGACAGATCGAGATGCGAAACATATTTGTCGAACAACCCGGAGAACACCGCATCCTGTGCCCTGCTCTCCAGCCGGGCAATCAGACGATCGAGTGCAGCCTGATCAAGCTCATTGACAAATCGGTGAGGGTCACGGACCGGCATGCGCGCGGTTTCGCTCATAAAAAAAGCCGCCCCGAAACAGGGCGGCGACCCAAAGCCATCCGGCAATCAACAGCCTGCCGGATGAGGAGACGTGGTGGATATCCGTGCGACAAAGCCGGGAATCGACTGCGTTACCAGGATTTGTAGGGCAGGAATTTCCCATTTAACTTGACCACTACCCGATCGCCCTTGGGATCTTCCTGCTTGTCGATCTCCATGGTGAAGTCGATGGCGCTCATGATGCCGTCACCAAATTTCTCGTGGATCAGTTCCTTGATGGTTTCGCCATACACGCCGACGATTTCATACCAGCGGTAGATGACGGGATCAGTCGGGATGGACTGACTCCACTTCTTGTGCGGGAATTGTTGCAGGGCGGCAGATAGCGGTTTGCCCAAGCCAAGCACCTTGGCTACCGCATCCGCCTGTTTTTTCTCAAGATGGTTCATACCCAGACAAGCCGAGCAGGTGTATTCCGCGGAAAGCCCGGCGGCCTTGGCAATGTCGCTCCATTTGAGCTTTTTGTCATCCTTGGCCTGAAGAATGGCTTCCCTCATTTCAGCTTTATTCATTGAATCCCCCCAATGTCGCTATTTAATTTATTGGCGTAAAAGAAGCCGGTTCGATACCTGGAAAGAAATCGACCCGGCTCACATAAAAACCCTTGGCAAAACGCCGGAGGTTCCACTCTTCAATCAGGCAGCGGCCATATAGAGGCGCTGATGGAAAATTCTGCTGCCTTTGAGCTGGTGCAGCGATTTGGCCATGGCAAGAATCGCCATGTCCAGTAAAGGCTCGATGGCAATGACACTCAGGTAGGCCACGCTGAAAGAACCAACACTGGCGATGTTTTCAGCACCAAAGCCCTGTCCGTAGAAAGCCCAGAAAGCCACCCAGGCAATGACGCCACCCTGATAGGCCGTCGATAACGCCAGGCATTGTTTGTAGCTCACATCCTTGTAGGCTGTGTTTTCCGGAACGATGCGACGCGCCATTGCGCTCACCGCGAACAAGGGAACGAGCAGGGTGGTCGTATTGATTCCGTACTGGGGAAGATCGGCCGGCGCAAAGAACAGTCCCTGTGCCAGCAGCCCAAACGCAAGCCCGAT
>JAYRNL010000041.1:0-21675 GCA_041912235.1 Cyclobacteriaceae bacterium | reverse complement strand
CAGCTCCTCCAGACGGCCGTGGGACAGAGCCATAATATCGGCTTTTCCGGTGGTAGTGAGAAGACACTGGTTCGCGCTTCAATCGGTTACCTCGACCAGCAGGGTATTATCAAGACATCAGATACCCGCCGAACCAGCTTCAGCCTCAACTTGAATCAGAAGATGCTGAACGACAAGCTGAATGTGGAAGCCAACATGAAGGCCTCGGAAACCAAGGATACCTACAATGGTGCGTCTGTTTACGAGATGTACAGCATGGCGCCCACTCAACCTGTTTACGATACGGCCAAGCTCCCGCTCTATGGTGGATTCTGGGAATGGTCAACGGTACCCCTCGGCACCAAGAACCCGGTTGCCAATAACACGATGACCAAAAACCAAGGTGTCGTTTACCGCGGCATTGGTAACATCCGGTTCAATTATAATTTCGAAGACCTTGTTCCGGGATTGAAGGCTGACCTCAACCTGGGCGCTGACGTAACGAGCGGTCTCCGCAATTACTTCCAGCCGTCCAACCTTCGGGCACAAGCCGTTCAGAGTTTCCCCGGCACCACACAGGCCGAGAATACCCTTCGCATCAATAAACTGCTTGAATTCTACCTTAACTATACAAAAGACTTTGCGAGCGTCGACGGCAAGTTGGATGTGACCGCAGGTTATTCCTGGCAGAACTTTAATTCCGCCCGGAATGGCTACACCGGCAATGGATTGTCCGACAACGCCTATGGATTCTATAACCCCGGTGTGGCTACAGGACAAAAGATACTCTATGCGGATTACCAGGAAAACCGGTTGATCTCCTTCTTCGGACGCATCAACTATTCCATGAAGGACAAATACCTGTTGACGGTTAACCTTCGCAATGATGGTTCAACCCGGTTTGGCCCTTCCACCCGCTGGGGTTTCTTCCCTTCAGCCGCCCTCGGATGGCGCGTCTATGACGAGGATTTCTTTGCCGGCCTTCAAGACGTATTCTCTGACTTCAAATTGCGTGTTGGATATGGAGTAACGGGTAACCAGGAGATTGGTAACTACCAGTACCTGCCGGTATTCTCTCCGACCAACGGTTTTGCAGAATATCCGTTTGGAAGCAACTATGTTTCTCCGATCCGCCCCACAGCGGTAGATCCCAACCTGAAATGGGAGGAAACAACATCACTTAACATTGGTCTGGACTTCGGCGTGCTGAAAGGACGCCTCACCGGTTCCTTGGAATATTACAATAAGGACACCAAAGACCTCCTGTTCGTGGTAAACGTGCCAGCCGGAACATTACCCGGGGATCAGGTGCTGACCAACATTGGTAAAGTGAATAACAAAGGATTTGAGTTGACCCTCAACTCGACAATCATTGACAAGACCGACTTCCACTGGAATGTTGGATTTAACTTCAGCATGAACCGAAGCGAGATTATCTCGCTGGATGGTGTGGATGACCCCACCTTCCAGGGATATCAGACCGGTGGAATTTCCGGCGGTATTGGCAACTACGTGCAGGTGCTGAAAGTGGGTTACCCTGTCAACACCTTCAGGTTGTTCAAACACAAGAATGGAGCCAATGGACTTCCGCTCCAGGATGGTGTTGACTGGAATAACGATGGCGTGGTTAACCAGGCTGATATGTACGAAGATGTCAACGGTGATGGCATTGTAAATGACCAGGATCGCGTGCCAAATGCCTTGGCCTATCCTCAGCCCAAGTGGTTCCTGGGATTGACGTCCAACCTTACCTGGAAGAACGTAGATTTCAGTTTCACCTTGCGCGGCAACCTCGGTGGCCAGGTGTACAACAACGTGCAATCCAGCAACGGTTACCTGAACCGCCTGTTTGAACTGGTGCCCAATAACGTTCCCACCCAGGCACTCAAGGCTAACTTCCGCACCCCCCAGTATCTCTCCAATTATTACCTGGAGGATGCCACCTTCCTGAGGATTGATAACATCACCCTCGGCTATACATTCAACCAGTTTACAAAAGCCAAAATCAGGGCCTATGTGACGGTTCAGAATGCCATGGTATGGTCTAAGTACTCGGGACTCGATCCTGAGGTAGTTAATGGTATAGATAACAACCTGTACCCCCGTGCCAGAACGTATGTGTTTGGTTTAAGTATCGGATTCTAATTGTTTATAACAATGAAGAACATTATTAAGAAATCTTGGGTCCTTCTCCTTGTTGGAGCAATGGCCTGTACCGACCTCAACCTCACCCCGAAGGGTTCAGCTTCTTCGGATGTGCTGTTGACCACACCGCAGGGTATTGAGAAGTTCCTTGCCAAATTGTACCTGGGCCTGGCCAACACGGGTCAGAACGGCCCTGCCGGCGCTGGCGATATCCGCACCGGTGATGAAGGCTTTTCGCAGTACATGCGAGCCCTTTGGAATGCCGAGGAAATGCCTACGGATGAAGCGGTTACCCTCTGGGGTGACCCCAACCTGAAGGACTACCATGCGCACAACTGGACGTCACAAAGCGCTTTCCTGACCCAGTTTTACTATCGCATCTTCTATCAGATTGCCCTGGCCAACCAGTTCCTCAAGGAAACCACGGCTGAGAAGATGGCAGCACGCGGACTGCCTGCAGCGTTTATTTCCAATACGCTGCCTGCTTATCGCGCTGAAGCCCGCACACTCCGCGCCATGAGTTATTGGCATGGTTTGAACTATTTCCGCAATATCCCTTTTACGGATGAAAATAGCGGAACGGGTAAACCCGAGCAGAAGGACGCCCAATTCATTTTCAATTTTGTGGAGAGTGAGCTTCAGGCGGCCGAAACTGACTTATTGCCTCAGCGCAAGAATGTGTACGGTCGTTTCGACAAAGGTGTCGCCCGGATTATCCTCGCAAAACTATACCTCAACGCGGAAGTATACATTGGTACTCCCAAGTATGCTGAGTGCGTAGCCGTACTTAACAAGATCATTAACCCCACCGGCGGGGATCTGGCGTATAGCTTGTCTCCTGGTTACCAGGACAACTTCCTGACGGACAACAATACGTCACCGGAGATGATTTTCTACGTACCCGCTGATGGTCTCAAGACCCCCAACTATGGTGGCATTACCCTGGTTATTAACGGAGCCATCGGAGGCGCCCTGGCCAGCTTGCCTCAGGTTGGTGGCCGCAACCCGATCATGGGCAATAACGCTTCGTGGGCTGGTCACCGTACTACTAAAGCCTTGGTTAACCTGTTTCCTGATGAGACAGGCGTACTCGATGGACGTTGCTTCTGGTACGCCTCAGGCCAGAACAAAGAGATCAACGACATCAACCAGTTCACGGACGGGTACATGGTTACCAAGTTCCGCAACGTTAGCAAGGCGGGTGCTCCTGGCCAGGATGGTACATTCACCGACACCGACTATCCGCTCTTCCGCTATGCCGATGTTCTCTTAATGTATGCTGAAGCATTGTATCGTCAGAACCCTGCCGGCAACGCAACCAATGCAACGGCATTGGGTTACATGAACGCGGTGCGTCAGCGCGCGTATGGAGCCGACTACGGCACCGGCGCGGCACCCGGCTTGGGCGTGATTACATCAATCGACCTCAATCTCCTCCTCGATGAGCGCGGTCGTGAGTTCTACTGGGAGGGTCACCGTCGCACGGATATGATCCGTTTCAATGTGTTCACCGACAACCCGACCAATAACCCGCGTGGTCTATGGCCGTGGAAAGGCAACGTGAAAGATGGACGTACAACGGAATCATTCCGCAACATCTATCCCATCCCGGCTACGGATGTAATTGCCAACCCGAATATCAAGCAGAATACCGGCTACTAACCAATTGAACTTAATCAGTATGAAAACGAAATATTTTTCAGTATTTGTGATGATCCTGGCTGCGGGAGTGTTTTCCTGCAGTTCAGATGAATTCACCGTGAGCGGCCTGCCCAAGCAAGGACCTGTGGTGGCTGGGTTCAATGTTCCTGGCCTGCTCTTCGCTGGTGTGCCAACTGACGTTTCGGCAACCGTAAATGGAACGGCGACAAATCCCGTTTCTGAGGTGACCTTTGAGGTCTTCAAGAAGGGGACGACCGAGGTCGTGAAAAGCGGAACCATTTCGCCGACTACCACCACCGGTGTTGTGATTGTCACCTGGACAGCCTCTGCCTCGGGACTCAGCACGCTGGCCGCGGGCGAATACATGATGCGCGCCACGGGCAAGAATGCCAATGGAACCACGGTAAGTCAGACGTACTTCTCAGTACCTGACTATGTCGTTCCTCAATCCTGCCAGGTCGTGGGCCAGATCACGGTGATCATGCTCACGCCTCAGCCCCTCGCCGTTAGCGAAGTGGTAAGCGCCATCGGCGACTTCGCTGGCTCAGGATGGGGTACCGACTTCAACCTGACCCGGATTAAGGAGGGCGTATATTGCGCAGCGCTTCCTCTCGCCGGAAGTAATCAATTCAAATTCCGACTCAATGCGAGCTGGGGTACCCAGGAGAAAAAGGACAACTGCAGTGACGGTGACAACCGCACGGCTCCCGGTGGAACCTGGCCTTCTATTTCGATCCAGAACGTTCCCAAATGGGGCGGCTACGGATGCTAAGTCACTGGTAATTTCTGAAAAAGGGCTGTCTTCACGGGCAGCCTTTTTCATGTACTTACCTTATTGAATATTGATAAAAGAATGAGATTCCCGGACATGGATGGATGGATGCGACCCACGATTCACTTGGTCCTTGGCTTGCTGGTTGTCATTTGTATTGATGCTTCGGCTCAACAAGTAACGATCAGCCCGGCCTTTCCCAAGGCAGATCAACCGCTAGCCCTGACAGTAGATGTAACAGGCACCGGTCTCAATAACTATGCGAATGACGTATACATCTGGACGTGGATACCAGGCAACTCGGCCAGCCCGCCGACCAACGTCAATCCGGCGTCCAACATGTCCGCCACGCTTCGCAATACGGCGAAGTGGACAAAGCTGAGCGCCAATGTGTACACGTTCACTTTCACGCCGACTGCGTTTTTCGGAGCACCGCTTTCTGCATTTTCCGGGAATCGATTGGGGTTCCTTCTCAAGGGCAATGACTGGTCAAACGGGCAGACAGCCGACCAGTTCGTCAATTTTTTCACTGGATTTGCTGTCCAATTTACGCAGCCAACCACTTCCTCATTTTTTGTCGATAACGGCCAGCAAATTGCCATAGCCGGAGCCGCCTCGGAAGCTTCATCGTTGGTGCTGAAAGTGGGGGGAGTTACAGTGCAAACGGCAAGCGCTGCAACCAGTATTTCGTATACGCACACGGTCGCTGAAACATCGGGTTCAGTCCTGGTGGAATTCCAGGCAACGAATGCCAGTTCGCAGGTGGCGACCACTTCGTTTACCTACGTGGTTCGGTCAGCTACGGTGCAGGCTCAGCGGCCCGCAGGCATAGTGGATGGAATCAACTATCAGACCGATCAGACCAAAGTCACCTTGAGCCTTTGGGCCCCCGGGAAGTCATCGGTATTTGTAATCGGAGATTTCAATAACTGGGATATTTCCTCTGGGTACCAGATGAAACAGGATGGCGAGCATTTCTGGCTTGAACTGTCCGGACTTACGCCTGGCACTGAGTATGGATTTCAATACCTGGTCAACGAGACGCTCAGATTGGCGGACCCTTACGCAGATAAAATCCTCGACTACTTTGACGATCCGAACATCCCGGCGACGACTTACCCCAACCTAAAGACCTATCCCGTTAAAGCCATCTCAGACAAGTGGTACTTCAATCGGGTGGCTGTTTTCCAGACTGGTCAGTCGGCATATCCGTGGGTAGTCACCAATTTCGTCAAGCCGCCCAAAGAAAAGCTGGTCATCTACGAGTTGCTCATCCGCGATTACTTTGACAGCAACAACCGAAATTATCAACACCTTATTGATACGCTTTCTTACCTGAAACGGCTGGGTGTCAACGCCATCGAATTGATGCCCATCACCGAGTTCAACGGCAACGACAGCTGGGGATACAACCCCACATTTATGTTCGCCCCCGACAAGTATTACGGCACCAAGAACAAAATGAAGGAGTTTGTAGACAAATGTCACCAGAACGGTATCGCGGTGATCATGGACCTGGTCATGAACCATCACGATACACCCAACCCGTACGTGATGATGGATTTTGATTTTACCGCTTTTAAGCCTACGGCCAATAACAAGTGGTTCAACGTCAATGCTACCCACCCGTTCAGTGTGTTTTTTGACATGAACCATGAAAGTGCCTATACCAAGAAGTACCTGGACACCGTCAACTACTACTGGCTGCATGAGTACAAAATCGACGGTTTCCGGTATGATCTCTCCAAAGGCTTTACGCAAACCAACAATCCCAATGATGTCAACGCCTGGGGCCAGAAGGACGATTCCCGCATCGCTATTCTCGAACGGATGGCGAGCAAGATCTGGTCGCACACACCGGACGCCTGGGTGATCCTCGAACATTTTGCCGACAACGCCGAGGAAAAGATCCTGGCCGAATACGGCATGATGCTCTGGGGAAACCTGAATTACAGTTACAACCAGAATACGATCGGTCTGGCCGGGAGTTCGGATTTCACCTGGATATACCACGGCACCCGGGGCTGGTCAGTGCCCCATGCGGTGGGCTATATGGAGAGTCACGATGAGGAAAGGCTGATGTACAGGAATCTCACCCAGGGCATTTCGTTCAGCGGTTATAACGTCAAGGACCCGACGACAGCCATCGAGCGGATGAAGGCCATCTCGGCGCTCTTTTATACTATCCCGGGCCCCAAGATGCTGTGGGAATTCGGGGAACTGGGTTATGACATCTCCATCGACCAGGGTGGCCGTGTGAGCGCGAAGCCAATAAAGTGGGACTACCTCAGCGACCCGGTTCGGAAGAAACTCAACCAGGTAACGGAGACATTGATCAAGCTCAAGAAAACGTACCCGATCTTCAGCACCTCCGACGTTACATTCGGCGGTATGACTACCCTGCAAAAGCAAATGATGTTGAAGGCTGTTCCGTTTACAACCGCTCCCTCGGGAACCGCCGATATGAGCGCCGTCATAGTCGGCAATTTTGATGTGTCGGAAAAATCCATCGCGGTTAATTTCCCCCATACCGGAAACTGGTATCACTACTATTCCGGCGGCGATGTGTTGAATATTACCAATACGACTACTTCAATCACGCTCCAGCCCGGCGAGGCCAGGATTTACACGAATGTTGCCTTGCCCGCACCGGCTCCTGAAATCATCCAGTTCGTAAAACCCATCGCGCCGGTGCTCTTGAGCGTTACGGAGGGCGATGATGTTATCAACCTCCAGTGGCAGGACAAGTCCTCCATCGAAACGGGGTACACGGTTTACCGACGCAAAAATGGCGGCGCCTACTCCAACGTAGGAGAAGTGTTCGCAAACCTTCAGTTTTATATGGACTTCACTAACCTGGAGCCGCTGACCACCTACGACTATTATATTGAAGCGAAGTCGACCTTCGGCACCAGCATTTCCAATGTGCTTTCGGTGACGACTTCCGATCAGATAACAGGGCTGGAGGAGGAATGGCGTGGCGTTAGCATTTACCCCAACCCAACGAATGGGCTTGTGTACCTGAATTTGCCCCCGAACTTTTCCAATGCCCGCTTGTCAGTCCGGAACGTGCTGGGACAGACCGTCGAAGTCAAGACAGCGAATGGAAACACCATCGACCTCAGCGGCTGTGCGCCTGGACTATATGTCATTACGGTCTCCAACGATGAGCGGAGCAAGAGTTACAAGGTTCTTAGAAAATAGACGCGGATCTGATTTCGCACCCTAACCCAATCGATTATGAGGAAATTATTGTTGTTCATAGGCTTAACGGCTGCATCGCTCGGGCTCTATGGTCAGAAGAAGTCAGCACCACCTTTGTTTGAACATGTTGAACCGCCTTTCTGGTGGACAACCATGAAGGACCGTTCCTTGCAGATTCTTCTCCACAACAGCAAAGTCAATATAGCGGAGTACGGTGTATCGCTGGAATATCCCGGTGCCACACTGAACGAAGTTCGCAAGGTTGAGAATCCTCACTATTTGTTTCTCTACCTGAATCTTGCCGCCAATGCCAAACCGGGGATGCTCCCCTTCGTGCTGACACAGGGCAAAAAGAAGATGACGTTTACTTATGAGCTGAAGGAAAACCGCAACCTGAGCCCTCTGCCGACGGCCAACTCCTCAGACGTCGTCTATCTCCTGATGCCTGACCGTTTTGCCAACGGAGACGTCAAGAACGATTCACTCCCCGCGTACTACCAGGGAGCACACCGGGATAATCCGGACGGCCGGCATGGGGGGGATTTAACGGGGGTGAGTGATCACCTGGACTACCTCGCTGATTTGGGTATTACCACGCTGTGGCTGAACCCGGTATTGGAGAATAACCAGCCGAAGTGGAGCTACCACGGCTACGCCATAACCGATTTGTACAAAGTGGATGGCAGGTTCGGCACCAACGAACAGTACAAGCAACTGATTGATCAATGCCATGCGAAGGGGATGCGCATGATTCAGGACATGGTCATGAATCACATCGGCAACGAACACTGGTTGTTTAAAGACCTCCCCGAAAAGAGCTGGGTGCACCAATTTCCCTCGCTGACCAAATCCAATTTCCGGGGCAGCGCCATGTCTGATCCCTACGTAGCGCAGGCGGATGCGTATAAGATGAATGCCGGCTGGTTTGATGGTCACATGCCCGACCTTGACCAAACCAATCCGATACTGGCAACGTACCTGATCCAGAATTCCTTGTGGTGGATTGCCTATGCTGGCCTTGACGGGATCCGGATGGATACGTATCCCTACCCGGACAAGGAGTTCATGTCGCAATGGGCGAGGAGAGTGAGTGACGAGTTTCCGTCGTTCTACATCGTGGGCGAAGTGTGGATCAACGCGGTGACAACATCCGCCTACTGGCAAAAAGGAATGATCAATCGCGATGGTTACCAATCATTCCTGCCCTCGCTGACGGATTTTCCCATGCATGGATCCATTCCCGCCGCCTTGAATGAGAAGGAAGGTTATGACACCGGACTCGCCCGATTGTATTTTCTGCTGTCGCAGGATTTCATTTATCCTGACGCCAATAATCTTCTGATTTTTCTGGACAACCATGATCTGACGCGCTTCTCCAACACCGTCGGTAAGGACCCGGCCCGATTCAAGTTAGGGCTCACTTTTCTCCTTACCACGCGCGGTATCCCTCAGTTGTACTACGGCACGGAATTGCAGGCGGAAGGCGATGCCGCACATCACGGCGATATCCGAAAGGATTTTCCGGGCGGTTGGGCGTCTGACAAGGCGAACGCATTTACAGCCGCCGGCCGAACGCCTGAACAGAATGAGACCTTCAACTATACACGGAAACTCTTGACCTGGCGCAAGTCAAACCCCACTTTCAAAGGCGGCCGTCTCGTACACTATGTCCCCGAGAATAATGTATATGTCTACTTCAGAATAAAGGGCGACGCCCGGGTCATGGTGATACTGAACGGCAGCGAAAAGGAAGTGGTGTTGAATACAAATCGCTTTGCAGAAAACCTCGCGGGCGTATCGGGGGCAGTGGATGTAGTCAGCGGCAAAGCGCTGGACAATCTCACCACCATCAACCTGGCCCCACGGACATCGCTCGTTCTTGAACTGAAATAACCCAAAGCGATCATGAGATCACGACTATTAATCTTACTGGTGCTGGGTGTACTTACAACACGGGCACAGACTTTGCCTCCCTCATGGGCCAGTGAAGCGGTATGGTACCAGGTCTTCGTCGAACGGTTCAACAATGGCGACAGGAAAAATGATCCTACGGCTACGGACATCAGCATTGAGCCCTTGAATCAGCGGCCACCCGAGGGATGGAGCATAACGCCCTGGACCTCCAGTTGGTTTCACCAGGAACCGTGGGCTGCCAGGGCGGGCCTTTCATTTAACGACGGGCTGCAATACCGGCGATATGGCGGTGACCTCCAGGGACTCATTGACAAACTTGATTATCTCCAGGACCTGGGTATCAATGCCCTCTTCCTGAATCCCATCAACCACGCCCCGTCGCTGCATAAATACGATGCCTCGTCGTATCACCACGTTGACGCCAACTTTGGTCCCGATCCGGCGGGGGACCTTGCCCTCATGGCCAAGGAGAATCCCGCGGATCCCGCCACCTGGAAATGGACGGCGGCAGACAAGCTCTTTCTCAAACTCGTCGAGGAGGTGCACAAAAGGAAGATGCGCATCATCATGGATTACTCGTGGAATCACACCGGTACCCGATTCTGGGCATGGCAGGATGTGCTGAAGAACCAGGAGAAATCCCGGTACAAGGATTGGTACCAAATTAAATCGTTTGACGATCCATCCACCCCGGCCAACGAGTTTGCCTACGCCGGCTGGGCTAATGTTCCTTCCCTGCCTGAAGTCCGCAAGGTGGACATCAAAGGGACACGGGTTTCCGGATTTCCCTATGAGGGGAACATTCATACACCGGCCAAACAGCACATGTTTGAGGTGGCTCGCCGGTGGCTGGCCCCGAACGGTGATCGGTCACAGGGTATTGACGGCTTCCGACTCGATGTGGCGGACCAGGTCGGCATGGGATTTTGGCGCGACTTCCGGAAATTTGTCCGGGGTGTTCAACCGGAAGCCTACCTGGTGGGTGAAATCTGGTGGCAGCAATGGCCCGATCAGCTGATGGACCCGCTGCCCTACGTTGGAAAAGGTGACGTTTTCGATGCTGTCATGTTTTACCAGGTATACAGGCCCTCCCGTTACTTCTTCTCGAAAGGGCCGCTTGCCATTGACGCGGGCATGTTCCGGGACAGCCTGAACTATCACCTGAATCGTTTGCCGGAACCTGTCCGTCATGCCATGATGAATACGTCGTCCTCCCACGACGCCCCCCGGTTACTAACCGATTTTGCCAACCCGAACAAGTACAAATACAACGCCAAGCCCGGCGATGATCCTAACTACTTCACGGGAAAGCCCGATGAAGAAACATACAAACGCTTGAGGCTCTACCTCGTGAGTCTTTTCACCGGAGTGGGAGCTCCTCAAATATGGAATGGGGAAGAGTTGGGCATGTGGGGGGCCGATGACCCGCATGACAGAAAACCTCTCTGGTGGAGCGGGATGAAATTCGAACCTGAAGCGCGATATAATTACCAACCGGGCCATTCGGAAAAGGATCCGGTGGGTTTCAACCCCAAACAACTGGAATGGTACAAGAAGCTTATTCACATTCGAAGAACGCAGCCAGTTCTTTGGAAGGGTAAGCAGGAGTTTCTGGTGACCGAAGGACGCAAACTCGCCTATGTGCGCACCGATGGCACGAATGAAATTGTCGTCGTCTTCAATGCCGGTCCTGACCGCACCCAAATCATCATCCCGCGAGATGGCAATTACATCGACCTGCTCACCAACAAAACGGTCGACGTTTCCAGGTTATGGCTTGATGGCCAGTCCGCGATGGTCTTGAAAAAGCTGTAAGCTCGAATCGATGTTAAGGTGAGGCCTCTTTCCTAGCTTTCGTATACCCACCGCCCGCCGGTCATGGTGCGTTCGATGGGTATCGTAATCAAGGTAGAAGGATCTTCCTTGAACGGGTCTCTGCCCAGGACCACGAGGTCGGCGTATTTTCCTGCTTCAATCGATCCCTTCGTCTTTTCCTCAAAGGAGGCATAGGCGCCATGAAGGGTGCCGATACGGATGGCTTCTTCCACCGATACCTTTTGTTCAACCCCCCAGGGAGTGCCTTTGATATCTTTCCGGTTGACGCTCGACTGAAGCGCCATCATGGGTTCGAAGGGACCCGGCGGATAATCGGAAGCCTGCGTGGGCCGGATGCCGGCGTCAAGGAAACTGCGCAGGGCGAACATGTTCTTCAGTCGCTCGGCGCCGTATTCCTTCATCTTTTCACCATGATAGTAGACATAGGTCGAGAATGGCGTCGGGATCACGCCCTGGTTTTTCATCCGCTGAACCAGGTCTTGGTTCACCACCGTACAATGCTCTATGCGGAAGCGAGGGTCCTTCCTTGGCCTTTCCTTCTGAAGTCGTTCATACAGCTTCAATACGATGTCTATGCCCACATCTCCGTTCGCGTGTATTCCAATCTGCCAATCGGCCTCGTGCGCCTTGCGGGCATGGACGTATAATTGCTCTTCATTGTTGACCAGGATGCCGTAATCGTTCGGCCGTCCAATGTACGGTGACGAAAGACGAGCCGTTCGCTCGGAAATGGACCCATCACAGGTCATTTTCATTGCGCCTACACGCACCCACTCGTTGCCCATGCCTGTGCGCACGCCAGCTGCCAGCATCTTGTCGATGTGCATCCAACCGATGAGGCAGTAGACGCGCAAGAGCAGGTCGCCGGAATCATTAGCGTCCTGATAGGCCTGAAGGTCTTCAGGACTGCCATAGGCATCATGGACGGAGGTAATTCCCGTTTTGGCCATCATCTGGCTGATGATCTTCACGCCCTGCTGCCGGTCCTGACGGGTGACGGTATTTGGGACAAGGTGCTCGAACAGGTTGTTGGCGCTTTCCTTGATAATGCCGGTGAGTTTCCCGCTGGCATCTCGCGAGAAAGAACCACCCTGGGGATCGGGCGTCTTGTCGGTAACGCCGGCGAGCTTGAATGCCAGGGAGTTGCCGTAGTTCGTATGGCCGCCTCTGTGGTTTACCAATACCGGGTGGGCGGGTGCGGCATCATCCAGGTCGGCCATCGTCAGTGGGCGGCCGTCACTGGTTTTCGTGTCATCGTACTTGAAGCCTAGCACCCAGTTGCCTGCCGGCGTGGTCGCTGCGCGTTGACGAATAGCGGCTTTGATCGCAGCAATGGAGCGTAGATCACAGTCCACCTGTTTGAGGTGCATGACACCCGACATGGCGGGATGGGAGTGCGCATCGATGAAGCCAGGCAGGACGGTCTTCTTTCCAAGATCAATCTTCTTCGTACGCCCGGTGGCCAGCCTTAGAATTTCAGCATCGGTTCCCACCGCCATGAAGCGACCGTCGGCAATGGCGACGGCCTGGGCGCGCGGATTGGCGGCATCGACGGTAAAGAACTCACCGTTGTGGAGAATCAGGTCGGGTTCGGTTTGACCAAAGGAAAGGAGCGGCGATGCGGTTAACACCCCCAGCGTTCCCAGAAACTGCCTGCGGGATTGCAAATGGATCATAGTCGTATGTTTCTGATGGAAGGTAGGGAAGAGTTGGCAATTCAGAAACCGGTACTGGCTTCTTGTTGCTGGGGAACAGGGCCTTGACTAAAAGGCCATGGAGCAGGACCACTAACGACTGAGGCTAAAGCCCGTATTTTTCCATCCTCCTGTAGAGGGATGCCCGGGTGAGGCCCAATTCATCCGCTGCCTTGGATATGTTGGCGTTATGAAGCTGCAGGGCTTTCACCACGGCGGCCTTTTCAACTTCATCCAGGTTCAGGGTATCGGAGTTCACCGAAATGTCGCTCTTTCTGCTGAACAGGAAGTCGGATTCCTGAAGGGTAGCCGAGTCGGCCATGATCACCGCCCGCTCGATGGCATGCTGCAACTCGCGCACGTTGCCCGGCCAGGCGTATTTCTTCAGTTTCATGAGGGCCTCAGGCGTGATGGACAGAATTTCCTTGTGGTACTTCCTTGAATAGTAGTCCAGGAAGTGGTTCGCCAGCATGGGGATGTCCTCCACCCGTTCGCTGAGAGGGGGGATGCGAATCTCTACGGTGTTGATCCGATAAAGCAAATCCTGCCGGAAGCGTCCATCTTTTACCATTTGCTCAACGGGCATGTTGGTGGCACAGATCAGGCGGATGTTCACCTCCACGCTGGTATTGGCGCCCACCCGGGTGATGCGCCGCGATTGGAGGGCGCTCAGTAGTTTGCTCTGTAAATTAAGGCTGAGGTTTCCGATTTCGTCGAGGAACAGCGTGCCGTCGTTGGCCAGTTCAAATCGTCCCGGGCGGTCTTCGCGCGCGTCCGTGAAGGAGCCCTTCTTGTGGCCGAAGAGCTCGCTTTCAAAAAGAGTCTCCGTAATGGCACCCATATCAACGGCTACGAAGGAACCATCCTTGCGGAGCGACTTCTGGTGAATGGCCCTGGCTACGAGTTCTTTGCCGGTGCCGTTTTCTCCCAGGATGAGCACATTGGCATCGGTCTTGGCGACGCGGTCGATGAGGTCGTAGACTTCCTTCATCGCCGGACTGCTGCCGATGATGTCGCGGAACGGCTGACTGATTTGTTCCTCGAGCATCTGCTTGGCCTTGCGCAGCTTGTCTACTTCGTTGTAGGACTTTTTGAGTTTAATGGCCGTTGAGATGGTGGCGATGAGTTTTTCGTTCTGCCACGGTTTCAGGATGAAATCAGTGGCGCCGTCTTTCAGGGCGCGCACCGCCATCTCCACATCGCCGAAAGCGGTGATCATGATGACCACGGCCTGGGGGTCGCGCTCTTTGATCTTGGAAAGCCATTCGAAACCTTCCTTGCCGCTGGTGGTGTCCTTGCTGAAGTTCATGTCCAGCAGGATTACATCATAGACATCATTGTTGAGCAGGAAGGGGATCTTGTTGGGGTTCTTCTCGATGATGACCTGGTAGTTGTGCTTTTTGAGCAACATTTTGGCGGCGAGGAGGACATCCTCGTCGTCGTCGATCATCAATATCTTGCCGTCGTTCACGTAAGCGGGTTTAGGTACTCAACAACAAAGGAAAAATTGTGCCAGAGCCTCAGATCGATCAATTTTGGGGTTTGCCCGTCCGGATGTGTTCTGAGGTGTACAAAGGTGTTCATTTTTGAACAGATTAGACTTAATTCTTGTGATACTTTTGGTATCGTTACCTGAAGACTACGCCGGTTGCGCCTATGAAAGTCTACAAGATCAATTCAGGTGCTATTATTTCCCATGAGGAGAAATATTGCGCCACCACCATGCCCTGGGATGAACTCATCAACCGCGATAACCTGCATCCCTTTCTTTTGAAAATCATCGACGGCCTTCCGGAAAGCAGAGCCAGTGCACAAGCGATTGAAAGCGATCTCCTGCCACCCATCGGCAGCCAGGAAGTCTGGGCTGCGGGTGTCACCTACCGACGGAGCAAGGAGGCACGGATGGAGGAATCCAAAACCTCGGGCAGCGCTGCTTTCTATGATAAAGTGTATGATGCTGAGCGCCCGGAACTCTTCTTCAAAGCAGCACCCTGGCGCACGGTTGGACACCGCGATATCGTTCACATCCGCAGGGACTCCTCCTGGAACGTACCGGAGCCGGAACTCACCCTGTTCATCAACAGCATGGGAAAAATTGCGGGCTACACCATCGGAAATGATGTGAGCTCGCGAAGCATCGAAGGCGAGAACCCGCTCTATCTGCCGCAAGCCAAGACCTATGACCGAAGCGCCGCCCTTGGCCCTTGCCTGTTGGTGCCTCCCAGTCCGATCAGTCCCGACACTAAAATCAGCATGAGCATAACCAGGGATGGCATGGTAGTGTACAACGACCATGTTCAAATCGACAAAATGAAAAGAAGCCATGATGAACTGGCATCCTGGCTTTTTCGGGAGGGTTCTTTCCCTCACGGCTGCTTCCTCATGACCGGTACTTGCCTGGTGCCACCCAATGATTTTACGCTCCGGCCTGGCGACCGGGTGGATATTACCATAGGCGGCATCGGTACGCTAACCAATACGGTGGGCTACCGGGCAATAAAAGGATGAACCTCTTTCAGCATGCACAACGTAATGACCAAAACAATGCGCAACGGTTTTATTCTGCTGTTCCTCACCGTGTTGTATGGTTGCAACACCAGGAAAGCTGATCCCGTCCCGGGCAGCTTTGCTTACGATGTGAACTTTCTGAAGTCGCATAAGCAGGTAATTCTTTTGGGACGAAAAGGATCGCCTGCTCAGGTTCTGATTGTGGGTGATTACCAGGCGCGGGTAATGACCAGCACCGCCGGTGGCGATAACGGAAACAGTTATGGATGGATCAATTATGATTTGATCCGATCGGGAGAAAACAAACCCCACATGAACCCGTACGGCGGCGAGGACCGATTCTGGCTGGGACCTGAGGGCGGCCAATACGGCCTCTATTTCAAGAAGGGTGACCCGTTTGATTTCCAACATTGGCAAACACCGGCACTCATTGACACGGAGCCCTTTGACCTGCTGACCTCCGACAGCCTTCAGGCCAGCTTTAGAAAGTCAGCCCAAGTGATCAACTGGAGCGGCACGGTCTTTCAGATCGATATTGAACGGACCATCCGGCTGATCGAAAGGGAGGAGGCCGAAGCCGAGTTTGGAATTGCCCTGGGCGATTTAAGGGCGGTTGCCTTTCAGAGTGTCAACTCGGTTACCAACCGGGACAAGGAATGGCAACGAAAGAATGGCCTCCTGTCTATCTGGATTCTAGGTATGTTCAGACCCACAGACGGAACAACCATCATCCTGCCGCACCGGGCACCGGTTGACTCGTCAGGTATTACTGATGATTACTTTGGCGCTATTCCCGTCAACCGAATCCACAAGAAGGACAGCATGCTTTTGCTGAAAGGCGATGGCAAACACCGGGGGAAGGTAGGTATAGCGCCGGGCGTTGCGGTAAACATGGCCGGCAGCTATGACGCCGACAGACGTGTGCTCACGCTGGTAAAATTCGATGTAGATCCCTCGGCATCGTATGTCAATTCCAAATGGGAGATGCAGCAAGACCCTTACCGGGGAGATGCCGTCAATGCCTACAACGATGGACCCCAGGCAGACGGCTCTCAGCTGGGACCTTTCTATGAGTTGGAGAGTTCATCACCCGCTGTTGCGTTGAAAGAAAAGGAGACCCTGGTGCATCGGCATACCACCTTGCACGTGGAAGGGAGTGAAGAAGAATTGAACAACTTGGCGTTACGGACGCTGGGCATTTCGTTGACAGCCCTGAAGAAGGAGTTCAGCCGCTAGAAGAGGCTCACAGGGAATTCATGACGAGGTAGTACGCCGCTCCGCCAACGTATCCCATCATGGCCAGGCCGGAGATCCGCTTTACGTACCAGATGAAGTCGATCTTTTCCATCCCCATAACAGCAACACCCGCAGCGGAACCGATTACCAGGAGGCTTCCGCCGGTGCCGGCGCAATAGGCCAGGTACTCCCAGATCATGTGATCCATGGGGAACAGATCAAGGGAATACATTCCCATACAGGCAGCAACGAGCGGCACGTTGTCAACAATGGCTGAAACCACGCCAATCAGGCTGATGATGATCCGGTTGTCACCGAGGGTATGATCAAGATACCCGGCAAAGTGATGCAGCGTTTGCATCGACTCAAGCGCACCCACCGCCAGAAGGATCCCCATGAAAAAGAGCACGCTGGGTATGTCGACACGGGTCAGCGCATGAAGGGCTGTATACGGCCTTCGTTCTGCCTCATCCATTTCCGGGTTGATCATCTCAGAAACAACCCATAAGACGCCCAGTCCCAGCATCATCCCCATGAAGGGGGGCAGGTGGGTGACGGTCTTGAAAACAGGCACCGAGACGAGCGATCCAATTCCAACCCAAAGCATGATTTTGCTGCCCTTCAACGGCGCCTGTAATTCCGGCGCGGGGACAGCAGGTTCCAGGGTCCCTTTCAAACGAAAACTCAGGTAGAAGAGGGGCATCAGCAGGCAGATCATGCTGGGAACAAAAAGACCTTTGATGATTGAAGCCGATGAAACCTGCCCCCCGATCCAGAGCATCGTGGTTGTTACGTCGCCGATTGGCGACCACGCTCCGCCCGCGTTGGCGGCAATGATGATCATGCCGGCAAACAGGAGCCTTTTTTCCGGTATGGGAATCAGCTTCCGGGTGAGCGAAACCATGACAATGGCTGTCGTGAGGTTGTCCAGTATCGCGGAAAGGAAGAAGGTAATCCAGGAGATAACCCACAGCAGCCTGGTCAGACGGGTCGTGCGGATGGCATTGGTGATGAATCGGAAACCCTGATGGGCATCCACCAGTTCTACGATGGTCATCGCCCCCAGCAAGAAGAAAAGTATGGAGGAGATCTGGATGAGATGATGCGACAGCTGTTGATTGATGAACGCGAGATACGTGTCATGCGGCGCTGCATCCGGCGAAGCCTGGGCTGCGAAAGCGGAGAAAACTTTGGTGTTTTCAAAACCGGGAGACGGATACGCCAGGGAGAAGAGGGTCCAGCAGACAACGCCGGTTATTAGCGCTGTGGCAGTCTTGTTAACCCGGATGGGATGCTCCAAGGCAATAAGGATGTAGCCGATTAGAAAAATGACTACAATAGGAGTCTCCATGGCGTTTGGTTAATGGTCGAATCCGCGCAGATGAACTTTCTGGCGATGAATTTTACACAGAACATTGATCCGGGCAAAGTACCTTTGTGCGCTGAAGGCAGCCTGAAGGAAGACTTAAATCCGCATTAAAAAGCTCCCGGAAAGGTTGTTGAGGGAAGGAGAGTCGGAAGGCATCAGTACTTTTCCAGCTGTTTTTGAGGGGAAGGAGCAGCCCATCGCATGAAGATACTTGTCGTAGAAGATGAACAGAAGGTGGCCACCTTCATAAAGAGTGGCCTCGAAGAGCACCACTATGAAGTGGATCTCGCGTATGATGGGCAAATGGGCGAACGCCTGGCCCTGGGAAAAACTTACCACGTGGTTCTGTTGGACGTAATCATCCCCTCCATTAACGGAATCGAATTGTGCAAAAGGATCAAAAGCGTCAAGCCCAGTCTTCCCATATTGATGCTGACAGCGCTGGGTACCACCTCCGACAAAGTATTGGGCTTCGATGCAGGCGCCGATGACTACCTGGTCAAGCCCTTCGAATTCGAGGAGCTGTTGGCGCGAATCAGGGCGCTGACCAAGCGAATGAGCCTTACGGTAGAACAAAGTGAGTTACTGCGGGTGGCTGACCTGGAATTGGACCTTAACCTGAAAGTGGCCCGGCGTGGGGGCAAGGAGATTGCCCTTACGGCCAAGGAATTTGACCTGCTGGAGTATTTCATGCGCAATGCAAGACGGGTGATTTCCAAGGCCGAGCTGTCGGAAAAGGTATGGGGCATTTCTTTCGATACCGGAACGAATGTGGTCGAAGTGTACATCAACATACTCAGGAAAAAGATCGATAAGGATTTCACTGTCAAACTCCTCCACACCCGAATCGGCCTCGGGTACTTCATGACCGACACGCCATGAGCATCCGGAACAAGCTCATCCTGCTCTTTGTATCCATCGTTGCCCTGATCCTCACCGGCACCTCAGTCGCTGTATATTTCTTTTCTGCCTATAACCGGGAAGAAGAGTTCTACAAGCGACTTGAAAACAAAGCCAGGATTACGGCCAAGTTATTGATTGAGGTGGATGAGGTGACACCGGAGGTTCTGAAACGGATTGAAAAAGACAATCCGACCAGTCTGCCCAATGAAGAGATCAAAATCTATGATGGAAGGAACAACGTATTGTACACGTCAGACAAAGAGGAGTTCCTGAAAATATCGACTTCCACCCTGGACCAGGTGCGCGTCAGGCATAGCGTGCGTTTCAGGCAGGATCAGTACGAGTGCCTGGCCTTCTTGTACGCCGATCGCTTTGGTGAATATATAGTCGTTGGCGGGGCGATCGATCAATATGGCAACCAAAAATTGGCCAACCTGAGGACGATTCTGCTGGTGGTGGCGGGTATTGCCATTCTTATCATCCTCGTGTCGGGCTATTTCTACGTCAGCAAGGCCCTGCAGCCCATTGCCAGGGTCATTCACGAGGTGGATGACATTTCCGCTACGAGCCTGCACCGGCGGCTGGACGTGGGCGATAGTCATGATGAGTTTTCGAAGTTGGCCCGAACGTTTAATCAAATGTTGGCCCGCCTCGAGCAGGCTTTTGCCACCCAGAAGACATTCATTTCCAACGCCTCCCACGAGCTTCGGAATCCGATGACGGCCATTCTGGGGCAGATCGATGTCAGTCTCCTGAACACCCGTTCCGCGGAAGAATATCAGAATGTTCTTCGCTCCATCAGGGAGGACATCAGCAACCTCATCACGGTTTCCAACCGGCTCCTTCTCCTGGCGCAGGCAAGCGCGGAAGATGTGGAGAAACGGTTTACCCTGGTGCGCCTCGACCAACTCCTTTGGGACGCAAAAGAGGAACTTGTCAAGACTCACCCCGATTATCAGATCGAAATTGACATGGAGCCCTCTGTCGACGATGAAGGGAAGCTGGAGGTCCAGGGTGACGAGCAACTGCTAAAGGGGGCCATCATTAATATCCTGGATAACGGTTGTAAGTATTCACCTGATCATCGGGTGTGGGTTCGCATAGGCAGTTCGGGAAAGCGTACCATTCTCAATTTTCGCGACAAGGGCATTGGGATTTCTCCTGAAGATTTGCCTTACCTCTTTGAGCCCTTTTATCGCGGCAAGAATGCCCAGACCTTCAAAGGGAATGGAATTGGACTTTCTCTCGCGTATCGGGTGATCAAGAGTCATCTGGGCGATATTGATGTGGAAACTGCGGTGAACAAGGGGACCCGCATTGTTGTATCCCTTCCCCGCTCCGTGGTGGGGATTTAAGGCGCTTTTAATTTGACCTTAAGGGACCCTTCATGGCGTTGTCTGTTATTTGTTGCGGGCCCGGAAGGCATTTGTTGCTGTGGTCGCACAGGTGAATTCCGGTCCAGTCTCGGCTTCTGCCGGATCCTCGTTACAAGGAAGCCCCAGGGGAATTGGGAATAACTATCAGTTGGGGTTTACAGGTCTAGGTTAGTTAGGTCACCACCTGGCAGGGCCAGCTCGATCCGGAGCTGGCTCTTTTTTTTCGCTCTTACAAGGCCACTTCAGCAATACCCTGATTTCCCGGCCGGTCAAAGGCCATAGCCAGGATCCTGGTGCCAGGTAGAGACGAATTGACCACCGTAGCCGCGTACTTCCAAAGGTTCGGATTGTGCGACTTCACGGCCGGTCCCTCTTCGACGATGCTGCCGTCCTTGTTGCGTATAACAACACTGACCCTGACCACTTCAAATTCATCGTAGGCGTCGATGGTGATCACATCGCCGATGGCGCCGCGGTAATCGACGCATCGAATCTCGTCCACTCGCGGCGGATTCAAATAGTCGTTTAGCGCCACCAGGTAGGCGCTGTGATACCGGAAGTTGGTACGCGCCTGGTATGCTGCTTTCACCTCCTCGTCCTTCATCTGCTTTGCCGCGTACGCTGCGGCCAGCTTGAAGCGGGCAACCGTCTGCTTTTGCTTCCTGGAAAGGCCTTTCCGGCGTTTCGGCCGTTTGCACATCACCAGGCGCCCTCGCCACATGCGGTAATAGTGCGTGTCACCAAACATGCCGCGGGCTGTCTTCAACAAGGGGTTGTTGCCAATAATTGCCATGATTTTGGGTTAAAAAGGCACCTGCCCCTCTTTAGTATCCATTATGTGTCCAATGAGTGTCCATTACGCGTCCATCATTCCAAGCTAATCTACGGCGTAGCTGTCCAATGAAGCAAGCCACTCTTTACCCCCGGGATACCCGCTCAGCGGCCGTTCCAGCGCAGGCCGGTCACTCCTTCGGCAACGGAATATCCCGCTTCAGCGGATGTTCACGATTGGCCATTTCCCACGCAGTGTAGAAGACCAGCTTCGCCCTCTTGGCCAGCAGCGGGAAGTTGATCTTG
>JAYRNL010000040.1:0-40004 GCA_041912235.1 Cyclobacteriaceae bacterium | reverse complement strand
TTGCTGAGGCCCCGCTGTTTTGGATTCACCTCAACGTTGACTATCCGTTTACACTTACCGGGGTCCTGTACTTCCCCAAAGTGAAGAATGACTTTGAACTTAACCGGAACAAGATTCAGCTCTACAGCCGGCAGGTATTTATTACCGATGAGGTGAAGGACGTGGTTCCTGACTTTCTTATGCTGCTCCACGGCGTGCTGGATTCACCGGACATTCCGCTCAATGTTTCTCGCAGCTACCTCCAGAGTGATTCCAACGTAAAAAAAATCAGCCAGCACATCACCAAGAAAGTGGCTGACAAGCTGCAGGAGATGTTCAAAAAGGACCGGGCCGACTTCGAGAAGAAATGGGATGATATCAACATCTTCGTCAAGTATGGCATGATCAGCGACGAGAAGTTTTACGACCGCGCCAAAGAATTTGCCCTCCTCAAGACCACTCAGAACAAGTACTTCACCTTCGACGATTATCGCGCATACATCAAGGATCTGCAGACGGATAAGGAAGGCCACATCATTCATCTGTATACGAGTGATCCGGGCAAACAGCATAGCTTCATTGAAATTGCCAATCGGAAGGCCTACGATGTTCTGATTCTCGACGGCGTTCTCGACAGCCATTTCATCAACACGCTGGAACAAAAACTCGATAAATGTCAATTCCGGCGCGTAGACAGCGACACTATTGACAAACTCATCGTCAAAGATGAAAAGGTGGACAGCGTGATGACCCAGGCCGACCAGGACAAACTGAAGTCAGTGTTTGAAAAAGCCATCAACAACACGGCCATGACGGTTACCATCGATTCCCATGCTCCCGACTATTTGCCCGTTACCGTGACGATGAGCGAATGGTCGCGTCGTATGAAGGACATGGCCAAGACAGGGGGAGGCGGAATGTATGGGTTCATGGGGTCCATGCCGGATCAGTATGCGGTGTCCGTAAATAGCAACCATGCGATGGCTCAGAAAATCATCGCCGCAGTAGATGAACCGCTTCAACTGGAACTGGCCAAGCAGGCTTTTGATCTCGCTTTACTCTCCCAAGGCCTGCTTACCGGTGCCGACCTGACCAATTTCATCAAGCGAAGCGTTGAACTCGCTTCCCACTAATACTCCCCGGCCAGGAAATAAAACTTTCCCTACTTTCGTTACCCATACGATGGTAGGGAAAGTATTCATCATGGGGCTGTTCTGCGGTGCTTCCCTGGCTGCCTTTAGCCAGGAAAAGAAGGAGAAAGAACCTTTTGGCGTAGAGGGGCAATTCACTTTTGAAACTGATAAGCCCTTCCGATTGCTCGAACTGGATGAGACCACCTCCGAGCCAATTGTTGTTCCTAAAAAGAAGAAGCCTAAGAAGAAGACGTTTTACGGTGTCAAGACCCGAAAAGGGTACGCACGTCGCGGCGTGGGTGACCGCGCAACACTCGAATTGTTCTATGTACTGAAGACCCCGGAGAAACCATCTCCGTTTGTTCGCGACATCTATTGGTATGACTATACACGCCGGGAGGTTCGGAAAACGGCGAATTTTGATCCCAAGAAAGGCGTGCTCCTCCATGGGCCTTACCGGAAGCTCCAGAACAATGTGCTGCTGGAAGAGGGTATCTTTTATAAGGGAACGAAACACGGCCGATGGATGCAATATGATCGGAATGATATTCTCAATGACAAGGAGAAGTACTATAAAGGCTGGCCCAAAGAATCCCTGGTGACCTATTATGATCCTGTTGAAAGGAAGAAGGTAAAAGAGATGATTCCGGTTGAAGTGAATGAACGGGAAGGCTACTATTTCTTCTTTCATGAAAATGGTACCATCGCCGTCATGGGTGAGTACAAGTGGGATCAGAAGGTCGGCGATTGGATTGAAAACTACCCAAACGGAAAGCGCAAACGTATTCTCGCTTATCCCAGCGAACCCTATGACGAGAGTTTCAGACCGTTCATCAGGAAGGAATGGGACGAGAAGGGCCGGGAAATCTTCACCTCCAATAAAGGCTAATAAAACGCATCCTCAATGTGATGGATCCGGGGCTGATCATGCTCCAGGTTTACGGCTACGATATCGTAGCGAACGTTACCGCTCCATTGGGTGATGAACATGAAGTAGTCCGCCCCCTCGAATATTTTTTTTCGCTGATTGGCATCTACAAACTCCTCGGGGAAACCAAAAGCATCCGAGGTCCGGGTCTTCACTTCCACAAAGATCAGCCAATCCTCGCGTCGTACGATGAGGTCTATCTCTGATCGTTTGTACCGATAATTGCGTTCCAGAATGGTGTAGCCCTTCTCCTCGAGCAGTTGGGCGGCAAGCCGCTCGCCTTCAGCGCCTCTTTCACTTTTCTCGGTCATATCCATACCTTTGACCGCAAAATCCAGAACAAATCCCTGCCATGAAAAAATTGATCGAAGGATTTACCAGACAATTAGGAGATGCGCTGAAGATCGGCGCCGCGGCTGACCTGGCCCGGCAGGGTAGCGACATTCGTAATGTCCTGATTACCGGCATGGGGGGAAGCGGAATTGGTGCAAACCTTGTAGAGTCCCTCACCTTTGGCAGGGTTCCTATTCCAATAACCGTATGCAAGGGGTACAACATTCCCCAGTTTGTGGGCCCCCACACACTTTTTATCGCCTGCTCCTACAGCGGCAACACCGAAGAGACGCTTTCAGCCATCAACAAAGCCATGCTGAAACGTTCTCACATAATTTGCATTACCTCGGGAGGGAAAATGCTTGAATTGGCGAAGGAGTACAACTTTCTGTACATCAAACTGCCTGAAGGTTATACCAGCCCGCGAGCCATGATTGGCTACCAGGTGGTCTCCTTGCTTTCCGCCCTCTACCACACCAACCTCATAGGCGCGGCATTTATCAAAGAAACTGAAAATGCCATTGAGTATCTCGACCGGGGTGAAAAAGCCATACAGGCGGAGGCGGAAATCATCGCGAAGAAACTGAAGGGAAAGCTTCCGTTTATTTATTGCGACGGAAGACTGCATGCCATGGCTTCCCGGTTCCAACAGCAACTCAACGAGAATGCCAAGCACATGGCTCATGTGAATACATTCCCGGAAATGAACCACAATGAAATAGTCGGCTGGCAGTTTCCGGAGAACATCCTGCAACAAGTTCAGGTGATCTACCTTTACTCCGATCACGATCATGACCGGGTGGAAAAGCGAATGGAGATTTGCCGCGACATGTTTGAGAAGAAGTCCAATGTCATTATCGACATAGTGGCTCAGGGCGCGTCGCTGCTCGAACAGTATTATTACCTGATTCACCTCACCGACTGGATTTCCTATTTCCTGGCGCGTGAAAACAATGTGGATCCCGACCCCGTAACGGCTATCGATTACCTGAAGGGAGAATTGGCCAAAGTGCGGTGAACGCCCAAAGAAACGAAGATACTGAAGTCATAGACCTGGGACTGATCGACTACAATCAGGCCTGGGATTATCAAACAAAATTGTTCGAACATACGCTGTCGATCAAGAAAACCAACCGGGATCTAGCCGAGGAGAAACAGCAGTTCACGAAGAATTACCTTCTCTTTTGCGAGCACCCGCTGGTCATAACACTGGGTAAGAGTGGCGCTGCGAGTAACCTGCTGGCGTCACCCGAACAAATGCAGGCATTGGGCGCCAGCTTCGTGCATACAAATCGCGGTGGGGACATAACCTGCCATGGCCCGGGTCAACTCGTCGTATATCCCATCCTCGATCTTGAGAATTTCTTTACCGACATAAGCCGTTACATGAGGTCACTTGAGGAGGCAGTGATCCGTACCCTGGCTTCGTACGGCATCTCGGCCGGCCGGCTGAAGGGTCTGACGGGAGTCTGGCTCTCAGGCATCAAGCCCAGGAAGATTTGTGCAATGGGAGTGAAAAGCAGCCGCTGGGTAACCATGCACGGGCTGGCACTTAATGTCAACAACGACCTACGACTCTTCGATCTTATTATTCCCTGTGGTATTTCCGACAAGGATGTTACTTCCATGAAAAAGGAAACTGGCCAGGAGTTCTCCTTGCCTGAAATCAAAGATCGGTTGAAGAAAAACATTGGCGATATTTTCAATCTGCATTTCATAAACTGAATGATAAAGGACATTCCGCTGCCCAAGGTTCAGCATGTTACGCTTGCCGTCATCCGTGAAAAGGACAACCTGATGCAGGATACCTGGAAAGTCTACCTGCTCAACGACAACGAGGTAGCCATCGAAAACACACTCGTGGCCAGCACGGGTTACGGCGAAAAGGATGGCGAAGAGCAAAAGACCAGCACGTTGAGGCACTTTCTACAGACTGTGGCGCCAAAAAGCGCCGCCCTCGTCGAACCGATTGACGCGGCCGTGCTCCACCTCAACAACGAGTATTGGGTAAGCTACTACATTGGCCGTGACCTCTATGACAAACGCTTCGTCTTCGTTCCCGGCTCAATTTGTGAGGAAAATCTCACCCACATACCTTCCCTTAACCAGCCGGGTGTGCTTCACTCCTGAAAACCCCTGCTTTTCATTCGGGGTCTCAATCGACTACTTTAGTGTCAGACAGTTCAGGCAATGAATGGCAAACTCTATTTGATCCCTACCGTATTGGCCGAGAGTACAGAGGAAGCGGTACTCCCCGCGGGGCTCAAATCGACTGTTCAGTCATTGGACTATTTTCTGTGTGAGAATGTTCGCACAGCCCGGCGATTCATCAGTCGACTCCAGGTTCATCCATCCATTGAATCCTTGCACTTTGAATTGCTGGATAAAGATACGGTTCCGGAAGAGTTAAGCAGCTTGCTTCGCCCCTTGAACGAAGGTCACGACATGGGGTTAATTTCTGAATCGGGATGTCCGGGTATTGCAGATCCCGGCGCACTTGCCGTGTCCTATGCGCATGTCCACCGCATTCAGGTTGTCCCACTGACCGGGCCTTCATCCATCCTGCTGTCCCTTATGGCTTCCGGCTTGAACGGTCAGCAGTTTGCGTTTCATGGATACCTGCCTGTGGAGGCAAAGGATGCCTCCACTGTCTTGCGGGCGCTGGAGCGCGAATCGAGGGAAAAGAATCAAACTCAAATCTTCATAGAAACACCTTACCGCAACAATCAACGCCTCACCTCGCTACTGCAATCACTTCAGCCCGACACGCTATTGTGCCTGGCTATGAACCTGACAGCGCCTGACGAAAAAATAATCTGTGAGCCGGTAGCTCAATGGAAGAAGCGCAGTTTACACCTGGAAAAGGTGCCCACCACCTTTCTTTTCTTAGCTGCCCGCTCTATGCGGTAAATAGCTAATCCTCATTATCTTTGCGGCCTCAAAAGAACCAAATTTCCAAGCACCGATGGCTTACCTGTTTACTTCAGAATCCGTTTCTGAGGGTCACCCCGACAAAGTTGCTGACCAGATTTCCGATGCGCTCATCGATTACTTCCTTGCCTACGATCCCAATTCCAAGGTGGCTTGCGAAACCCTGGTCACCACGGGTCAGGTGGTTCTGGCCGGTGAAGTAAAGTCAGAGGCCTACCTTGATGTCCAGGACATTGCCCGGGAAGTCATTCGCCGTATTGGCTACACCAAGAGCGAATATATGTTCGAGGCGAACAGTTGCGGTATTTTTTCCGCTATTCATGAGCAGTCGTCCGATATTAACCAGGGCGTAGAACGCAAGAAGAAGGAGGAGCAAGGCGCCGGTGATCAGGGGATGATGTTTGGTTATGCAACGCGAGAAACCGACAACTACATGCCGTTGGCGCTGGAACTTGCCCACACCCTGTTGCGCGAACTTTCGACTATACGACGCGAAGGCAAAGTGATGACCTACCTCCGCCCCGACGCCAAATCACAGGTTACCATCGAGTACAGCGACGACGGCAAACCTCAGCGGATTGATACCATTGTAATCTCTACCCAGCATGACGATTTTGACAAGGATGCGGTTATGCTGAAAAAGATTCGCGAGGATATTGTTAATATTCTTGTACCGCGCATAAAGAAAAAGTTACCCAAGCGAATCCAGGACCTGTTTGGGAAGGATATCACCTACCACGTGAATCCAACAGGGAAATTTGTCATTGGCGGACCGCATGGCGACACCGGCCTGACCGGTCGTAAGATTATCGTCGATACCTACGGAGGCAAGGGTGCTCACGGTGGTGGTGCATTCTCTGGGAAAGATCCTTCAAAAGTTGATCGCTCGGCGGCTTATGCTACCCGTCATATTGCCAAGAACCTGGTCGCAGCGGGTGTCTGTGACGAAGTCCTCGTTCAGGTGGCCTATGCCATCGGGGTTGCCAAACCGGTAGGACTTTTCATCAACACCTATGGCACGGCTAAAGTCAAGATGACCGATGGTGAAATTGCGAAGCGTGTGGAGAATCTCTTTGATATGCGTCCGTATTTCATCGAAGAGCGGTTCAAATTAAGAAGCCCCATCTATGCTGAGACTGCCGCATACGGTCACATGGGCCGCGAACCCAAAGTGGTTGAAAAGGTCTTCAACAAGGGTATGAAAACGGAGAAGAAGGTGAAGGTTGAACTTTTCCCCTGGGAGAAATTGGACTACGTCGAGGCCGTCAAAAAGGCCTTCAAGATAAAGTAAATAAGTAAGGGCCCCGGTCGGGGCCCTTATCGTTTAGAGGCGTTTCATTTTCAGTTTCGTCTTAAACCGATCCAACTGACTTCGCAGCGAATCCGTGGCTGAGTCAACAGCCACTTCAAATGACCTTGCTTGTTCCTTGGCAAAGAGTTTGTGCCCTGGGAGGCTGATTCTGATTTCCACGGTCTTGTTCTTCACCCCTTCATTGTTGAGCCGGAGAAACACCTCGCCGCCTACCAGTCGATCGTAAAAGGTGTGCAGCTTGTCCAGTTTTAGCTGAATAAATTCGATCAGTTTCCGATCGGCATCGAAGTGAATGGAATGAACACGTAATCTCATAACCGTACTAGTTTATGTGAAACAATCAATTAAGCCTTGGGATGTGCTTGGTCAAACACTTTCTTGAGTTTCTCCATCGAATTATGGGTATAGACTTGCGTCGCCGCCAGGCTACTGTGGCCCAATAAGTCCTTGACGGCGTTGATTTCCGCACCCTTGTTCAGCAGATGAGTGGCATACGTGTGACGCAAAACGTGAGGACTCTTCTTTTCCACAGCCGATTCGCCAAGATGCTTGGTTACTATCCTGTATACCATCATGGGATAACACTTGCCTCCTGTCTGTGTAACGATAAGACAGCCTTGTTCGTTTGTCTCCACCTCGCGATTTCTTGCTTTCAGGTATCCCTGGATTACCGGCACCAGTGACTGGGCAAAGGGTATCACTCGCTCTTTATTTCTCTTTCCAACAACGCGGATAGTCTGCTCGCGGAGGTTTACCTGGTTCTCCTTCAGACTGATGAGCTCCGAAAGTCGCATGCCGGTTCCGTAGAGAAGCTCGAGAACGAGGCGCTCACGCCATCCTTCGTGATCATCTGAAAAAGATGACTTGTCCAGGACATTGGCCATATCGGGTTCATTGACGAAGTGGGGCAGTTTCTTCTTCGTCTTCAGCACCTTGATCTTGATCATCGGATCCTTGCGGATAGTCTCCTGCCGCAACAGGAATTTGTAGTAGCTTCTCAAGCTCGCGATTTTGCGGTTGATCGTAAGGGCATCCAGCTTCTGTTCAACCAAGGAAACAATCCATGATCTCACCATGGCGTAGGTAGCCTCGTGGGCTTCCTCTTCATAATGTGCCTTGAGGTATTCCGAAAACTGACGGAGGTCGTTCTTGTACGACAGAACCGTATGAGCGCTGAAGCGTTTTTCGAACTGAAGGAAATTGAGAAAGGATTCAATCATGCATCATCACGAACCGGCAGCATGAGAAAAGTATAAAAAAAATCCCCCCGGGTAAAGCACCCGGAGGGATATATCTCGAAAACCCGCTTTGGGCGAGTTATTAGTAGTTCTCTTTCACGTACTGCTCCTGGCGATATACAGCGCGCAAGATCTCACTGCGACGCTTCACAGAAGGCTTTTCGAAAGAGGTGCGAGCACGCAGTTCACGCAAAATGCCCGTTTTTTCAAATTTCTTCTTAAACCGCTTCAGGGCCTTGTCAATTGACTCGTTCTCCTTGATGTTGATAATCAGCATGCCTTTGAATGTTAGGGGCGCAAATATAGTCGAAAACCCCTGTTTTATGCAACATCACTTCAAAACCGCACGGGAAATGACCAATTTTTGGATTTCTGAGGTCCCTTCACCGATGGTGCACAGTTTGGCGTCCCGATAGTATTTTTCTGCTGGAAAGTCCTTTGTATAGCCATAGCCCCCGAAAATCTGGACCCCCTCATTGGCCACCTCCACCGCAATTTCCGATGCGTACAACTTGGCCATGGCTGATTCCTTGTTTACTGATTTGCCCAAGTCTTTCAACTCGGCTGCTCTGAACGTAAGCAGTCGGGCTGCCTCAATGCGCGTGGCCATATCGGCCAGCTTGAAGGATATGCCCTGGAAAGTTGAAATTGGTTTGTTGAATTGATGTCGCTCTTTTGAATACTGTAAAGCTGCATCAAAGGCTCCCTGCGCGATGCCTACGCTCAACGCAGCAATAGAAATTCTTCCACCATCCAGTACCTTAAGCGACTGAATGAATCCTTCACCTTCCTTACCCATGCGCTGACTTTCATGAACGCGACAATCGGAGAAAATAAGCTCCGCAGTTTCAGAGGCACGCATTCCCAGCTTGTTTTCTTTCTTCCCCGAGGTGAATCCCGGCGTTCCCTTCTCGATTATAAATGATGTCATACCGTGCGAATCCCCAGGTTCTCCCGTTCGGACAATAACCACAGCCACGTTTCCGCTTCGGCCATGTGTAATGAAGTTCTTGGTTCCGTTGATTACGTAGTGATCACCCTCCTTCCGCGCGACTGTGCGCATGTTCCCTGCATCAGAACCGGTATTTGGCTCAGTGAGCCCCCAGGCTCCTATCCATTCTCCTGTAGCCAATTTGGGAAGGTACTTATGCTTCTGCTCCTCATTGCCGAACAAATAAATGTGGTTGGTGCAAAGTGAATTATGCGCTGCCACAGAGAGTCCTATGGATCCATCCATTCGCGCGATCTCGGATATCACCGTGACATAGTCCCGGTAGCTTAGTCCCGTGCCGCCGTACTCATGGGGCACAAGAACGCCCATCAGTCCCAACTTACCCATCTCATGAAACAGCGCAACCGGAAATTCCTGAGATTCATCCCACGTCATGATGTTTGGGCGGATGTGCTTCTCCCCAAAATCCCGGATCATTTCCATCATCATCTGCTGTCCTTCCGATAGCTCAAAACCTATCGTGTCACTTGCTTCCTGTATCATCTCATTTCCCGGTTATTCATTTGTCGGATGCCAAAAGTAAAGGAAGCCTGACCATTAACCAAACGAGCGTTAGGTTCGTTATTTCAGGCCGTTTTCCGTAGTTCTTGGGGCTAATACGCTAATTTTGGGCCTCTTAATAGGATACTGATGAAGATCGCAGTTGTCGGAACAGGATACGTTGGATTGGTTACCGGGACATGTTATGCCGAAACGGGCAACACGGTTACCTGTGTTGACATTGACGAGAGCAAGGTTGCCCGGTTGAAGGCCGGCAAAATGACCATCTACGAACCCGGCCTGGACACGCTCTTTGAAAGAAACATTAAGCAAGGCCGGCTTTTCTTCACCACTTCGCTAAAGGAGGGTATCGAAGGGGCGCAAGTCATTTTTCTGGCACTTCCTACACCGCCCGGCGCCGACGGTTCTGCCGATCTGAAATTTGTGCTCGGGGTCGCAAGAGATCTGGGCGGGCTGCTGAATCAATATGCCGTAATTGTGGACAAAAGCACCGTTCCTGTTGGCACCGCTGAGCGCGTTGCTGAACAAGTGCGACTTAGCGCTCGGGTAGAGTTTGACGTAATCAGCAATCCGGAGTTTCTGCGGGAAGGAGTAGCCGTTGAAGACTTCATGAAGCCTGACCGCGTGGTGATCGGCACACGCTCCATCCGTGCACGTAAGGTCATGGAGAGTTTGTACGCTCCTTTTCTTCGTCAGGGCAACCCGCTCATCTTTATGGATGAGCGCTCTGCTGAACTAACCAAATACGCGGCAAACGCTTTTCTTGCCACGAAGATCACTTTCATGAATGAGATTGCGAATCTATGCGAAAAGGTTGGCGCCGATGTCGACGCCGTCAGAAAAGGATTGGGGACGGATAGCCGAATCGGCAAGCGTTTTCTCTTCCCGGGAATTGGATATGGGGGAAGCTGTTTTCCAAAAGACGTTCAGGCGTTGGCCAGGACCTCGGAAGAGTATGCCTATGACTTCCGCATTCTGAAGTCAGTCATGGACGTTAATGAAGAGCAAAAGACCAAACTCATCCCCGCCATTCACAAACATTTGGGCAATTTGAAAGGCAAGACCATTGCCTTTTGGGGCCTCTCCTTCAAACCCCAAACGGACGACATCCGCGAGGCTCCGTCCTTGTACAATATTGAGCAGTTGCTTCAGGCCGGGGCCTCCGTGCGGGCGCATGATCCTGAAGCCATGGAAAACGTTCGTAAACTTTTAGGTGACAGGATTTCTTACCACAACACCCCTTATGAGGCCGCCCAGGGCGCAGACGCCGTCTTTATCGCTACCGAATGGCCGGAATTTCGCACGCCCGACTTTACAAAACTCGGGTCGCTTATGAAGTCCCGGGTAATCTTTGACGGGCGAAACCTGTACGATCTTCAGGAAATGGCCGAATCAGGATTCACCTACATTAGCATCGGAAGAAAATCAGTCAATGGCTAAGCCAAGAATACTTATTACCGGTGCTGCCGGATTCCTCGGGTCGCATCTTTGTGATCGCTTCATCCGGGAAGGATTTCACGTGATCGGCATGGACAACCTGATCACCGGTGAGATGAAAAACATTCAGCATCTTTTCCCGCTGCCGGAATTTGAGTTTCATCATCATGATGTTTCCAAATATGTTCACGTGGCCGGTGAACTCAACTACATCCTGCATTTTGCCTCTCCCGCCAGCCCAATCGATTACCTGAAAATCCCCATTCAAACACTGAAGGTCGGTTCGCTGGGCACCCATAACCTGCTGGGTCTCGCTCGTTCAAAACGATCCAGAATTTTGGTTGCTTCCACCTCCGAGGTATACGGCGATCCAACGGTCCATCCACAGACCGAAGAATACTACGGAAATGTAAATCCGGTGGGCCCACGGGGCGTGTATGACGAGGCCAAGTGATTCCAGGAGGCCATGACCATGGCCTATCACACGTATCACAACGTAGACACCCGGATCGTGAGAATCTTTAATACCTATGGTCCCCGGATGCGCCTGAACGACGGTCGGGTATTGCCTGCCTTTATTGGCCAGGCGCTGCGCGGTGAAGACCTCACCGTCTTTGGCGACGGAAAGCAAACGCGATCGTTCTGTTATGTGGATGACCTCATTGAGGGTATCTATCGTTTGCTGATGTCCGATTATCATCTGCCTGTTAACATTGGCAATCCGGATGAGATCACCATCCTGGACTTTGCCAAAGAGATTATCCGGTTGACAGTGACCCAGCAAAAGATTGTCTTCAAGCCTCTGCCTAAGGACGACCCCATGCAACGACAGCCGGATATCACGAAAGCCCGCAACTTGCTCCATTGGGAGCCGAAGGTATCCCGGAGTGAAGGCTTGAAGATCACTTACGAGTATTTCAAAACGCTCACCAAGGAAGAACTCTACCAGCGCGACCACAAAAATTTCGACCAATACATTCGATGACCAAGAACCTATTGATAACCGGTGGCGCAGGGTTTATCGGCTCACATTTGGTGAGGCGGATGGTGAAGAAGTATCCTGGTTACAGAATCGTCAACCTCGATAAACTCACCTATGCCGGAAATCTTGAAAATCTCAAGGACATTGAGCAGGCACCCAACTATCAATTTGTGAGGGGGGACATCCTCGACAGCGGATTTCTTCACACCTTCCTTCAAGACGAAAATATTGATGGGATCATTCACCTGGCAGCCGAATCCCATGTAGATCGGTCACTTGAAAATCCGTCGGAGTTTGCGCTCACCAACGTTGTGGGCACCTTAAATCTCCTGCATGCAGCTTTTGCTGCGTGGAAAGAAAGGATGACTAACAAGCTTTTCTATCACATCTCGACTGATGAGGTTTATGGATCATTGGGCGCAACCGGTTTTTTTACAGAATCTACTCCCCCAGATCCCCGCTCACCCTACTCCGCGTCCAAAGCAAGCAGCGATCACTTCGTGAGCGCCTATCACCATAGCCATGGTATGCCCACGATCATTAGCCGGTGTTCCAACAACTACGGTCCGAATCATTTTCCGGAGAAACTGATTCCGTTGATGATCAACAATATCCTCCATGGAAAGCCTCTTCCGGTCTATGGCCAGGGAACAAACGTGCGCGACTGGCTGTATGTGGAGGACCACGCCAGTGCGATTGATCTCATTTTCCATCGCGGCAAGCCGGGCGAGGTTTACAATATTGGCGGCAACAACGAGTGGAAGAACATCGACCTGGTTAACCTGTTATGCCAGATCATGGATCGTAAACTGAAACAACAGGAAGGTACGAGCGCGCGCTTAATAACTTTTGTGAAAGACCGGCCCGGGCATGATCAGCGGTATGCGATTGACGCTTCCAAGTTAAGGCACGACTTGGGATGGTCACCGTCAGTAGACTTCCCCAAGGGGTTGGAAAAAACTGTTGACTGGTACCTGGCCAACAAGGAATGGCTCGAGCACGTAACATCAGGATCCTATCGGGCTTATTACGAACGGATGTACCAAAACCCTTAACCATTGACGCAAACCAAAAGCTGATGAAGGGAATCATTCTTGCCGGCGGATCGGGCACCCGCCTCCATCCGCTCACCCTGGTGCTGAGTAAGCAGTTGATGCCGTTGTATGACAAGCCGATGATCTATTATCCCCTGTCGGTGCTCATGATGGCCGGAGTCCGGGATATTCTTATCATTTCAACCCCCAGGGATTTGCCTTTGTTTCGACAGTTGTTGGGTGACGGCAAACAACTCGGCTGCACTTTCTCATTTGCCGAACAACCAAAACCGGAAGGGCTTGCCCAGGCATTCATCATTGGGGAATCATTCATCGGCAAGGATAAGGTCGCCCTCGTCCTCGGCGACAACGTCTTCTATGGATCGGGGCTAATCGAACTGTTGCAGGAAAATACGAATCCCGATGGCGGGGTTGTATTTGCGTATCACGTGCAGGACCCTGAACGCTATGGCGTGGTCGCCTTCAATGAGAATAACCAGGTCATTTCCATTGAGGAAAAACCAAAAAATCCGAAATCCAATTTTGCAGTACCTGGCCTCTATTTCTACGATAATGATGTGGTTGGAATTGCCAAGTCGTTAAAACCCAGCGTGCGGGGTGAATTGGAAATCACAGACGTCAACAATGCCTATCTGGAGAAAGGAAAGCTCCGCGTAGGAATCATGAGCCGCGGTACAGCGTGGCTGGATACGGGCACGTTTGATTCGCTTATGCAAGCAGCCAATTTTATTCAAGTGATTGAGCAACGGCAGGGGCTGAAGATCGGTTGTATCGAGGAGGTGGCCTATCGCATGAAGTTTATCTCGAGAGAACAATTGATGGAACTGGCCCGGCCACTGGAAAAGAGTGGTTATGGTACATACCTCAAGGGGCTTGTAGAGAATTAGTTTTCTGAATACACCACCTGAACGAGGACACGCCCTACAATACCCAGGGTCTCCCGGCTTATGATCGACAGGTTATCCTGTTGTGTATGGTGATAGGTGCTAAAGTAACCGACCGCTGGATCATAGTGAGTGATATCGATCATGGGTATGCCGCCCAATTCACTGACAAATAGATGATCGTCCGTGATGGGTCCCTGTCGCTGCAAAACAAAGGTTGAACCATATCCCATTCTTTGGGCCGTGCTCCAGACTTTCTCGACGATGCGGGGTGCGTACACCAGGGAGCTGCCCTCCTGAAAGAACTGAGCTTTTTCCGCGCCGACCATATCCAACAGAATACCGTAGAAGGCCCGATAGCCGGGGGCATGCTTTTGCTTTGACCAGTATTGTGATCCAAGACACCACCAAGAATCCAGACCGCCCGTCACCGGTACGGAGGGCGAACCTTCGGGTTCTGCATAATCCTCTCCATCAAAAAAGATGATATCTACACCTACTGACGGTTTGTCTTTCATGATCCGTGCCACTTCAAGGAGGACTGCCACGCCGCTTGCGCCATCGTTCGCTCCATCGAATGTCTTACGGGGATATGTTGCGTCTTTGTCGGACCATGGTCGTGTGTCCCAGTGGGCGCCAAGCAGTATTCGCTTCTGCATCGCGGGGTTGAAACTGCCAACGATGTTACGAAGGGCCAGCTTTTGACCACTAAAGGCGGTCGATTGAAACTCTTGCACCGTGACCCTGGCTCCGTACGATCTCAATTTTCGGATCAGATAATCACCAGTCTCCCGATGCGCCTGAGTATTCGGAATCCGTGGGCCAAAGGCCACCTGTTCAGCCACAAAAGTATACGCGGAGTCAGCGTTAAAAACCGGCATCACCAACGCTGGTGCTTCTGGCTTTTCCTTTTCTTTCCTGTCACCGCAAGATTGAATCAAGAATGAAACTGCGAGGAGGCTGAGCGTTGCCCACCGGGAGTTGAATGGCATGCTGATGGGAGAAGCGTGAAGTTTGACGCAAGATAAAAAAGAACTACCTTTGCGACACTTCTTAAGGGAACAACGAAAGAGGGGACCAAAAGTCCCCTCTTTGTTTATCGGAAAAAATGGAAATACGGGCAAAATTGGCTGATTTGGCGGGTGAATGCCTGAAACAGGGGCAATTTCTGGTTGACGTCATAACGTCATCCAAGAACCTCTCCAAAATCACCGTTGTCGTTGATGGCGACCAAGGGGTTACGATTGACGATTGTGGAGAGATCAGTCGCCTGCTCTCAGCCAAACTGGACGAATTGGACTTCGGCACCGGACGCTATGTGCTGGAGGTGACGACTCCGGGCCTGGATCAACCGCTGAAATTGAAGCGTCAATTCGTGAAGAACGTGGGGCGGAGCCTTAAGATTCAGCGTCGTGACAAGTCCCAGGTTACCGGAAGACTCGCTCAAGCCGATGAAGACAAGATTGTGCTCGTCCAGGATATCCGTGAGGGCAAAATCCGCCGCGAACAGGAATTGTCTGTGACTTTCGAAGAAATTGAAAAAGCATTTGTAATCGTATCATTTAATTAAGCCTCTATGGATATCTCCAACCTAATTGAGTCGTTTGCAGACTTTGCCAAGCAGAAGAACATTGATCGTCCGACCATGATTCGGATACTGGAGGATGTTTTTCGCACGATGATCAAGAAGAAATTCACATACGACGACAATTTCGACATCATTATCAACGCGGATAAGGGCGATCTGGAAATCTACCGCATCCGGGAGATCGTGGAAGATGACTCAGAGGACATCTGGGACCACGATAAGATCAGCCTTACCGAAGCCCGGAAGATAGAACCCGACTTTGAAGTAGGTGAAGAAGTATCCGAGCCGATCGACATTGAGGCCTTTGGCCGTCGTGCGGTGACTACAGCCCGTCAGACGCTGATGCAGAAGGTGAAGGACCTGGAGAAGGACATTCTGTTCCAGAAGTATAAGGACATTGTTGGTGAAATCATCACCGGCGAGGTTTACCAGGTGTTAAGCCGTGAGGTTCTGCTGATTGATGCGGAGGGAAATGAAATATCCATTCCTCGCGGCGAGCAGATTCCCAAGGACCGCTACCGCAAGGGAGAGAACGTCCGTGCCATTGTCCACAAAGTGGAAATGGTCAACGGCAATCCCAAGATTGTGCTTTCCCGCACATCTCCGGTTTTCCTGGAGCGCTTGTTTGAGCAGGAGGTTCCTGAGGTTTATGATGGTTTAATCACAATTAAGAAGGCCGTTCGGGAACCTGGAGAACGGGCCAAAGTGGCAGTCGAATCTTACGATGATCGCATCGATCCGGTCGGCGCATGCGTCGGCATGAAAGGCTCCCGCATCCACGCTATTGTTCGTGAACTTCAGAACGAAAACATTGATGTTATCAATTTCACGGAGAACCTTGAGCTCTTCATTCAACGGGCGCTGAGCCCGGCAAAGATTGTGAGCATGAAGATCGACAAAGAGAATAACCGTGTATCGGTTTACCTCAAGCCCGATCAGGTATCTCTCGCCATTGGCAAAGGGGGGCTAAACATCAAGCTGGCCAGCCGCCTGGTAGGAATGGAAATCGACGTGTTCCGCGAACTTGGAGAGCAGACCGCAGAAGAGGATGTTGACCTCGATGAATTCTCCGATGAAATTGAAGGATGGGTAATTGACCAACTCAAACAGATTGGTCTTGATACCGCAAAGAGTGTGCTGGCCCTTGACAAGGAGGAACTCGTTCGTCGCACCGATCTTGAAGAAGAAACCGTGGAGAACGTAGTCGCCGTGTTAAGCAAGGAATTTGAATAAATAATCCGGGTAATACCGCGCAAATCACGAAAAACAAGTCAATTTTGAGTATGGCAGAAGAAAAGATGATACGGTTGGGGCAGGCCTCTCGCAAACTCAATGTGGGTCACAACACCATATTGGAATTCCTTTCCAAGAAGGGATTCACCGTCGAGAACAACCCCAATGCGAAGCTGACATCTGAACAGTTTGCCATGCTGGCCAAGGAATACGCCTCATCGGCATCAGAAAAGATCGAAGCATCCATTCTGAGCATTGGCGGCAAGCACTCCGAGACGCTTACCATTCAAAGCGAGCCGGATGCTCATCGTAAGAAAACTGAAGAGGACGAGAACATTCTCATCAAGAACCTCGGCTCGAAGGAGATCAAGGCCAAAGAAGAGGTCAAGCCCGAAAAGGTGCAGCGGGAGTCCGCCAAACTCGAAGGCATCAAGGTGCTCGGCAAAATTGATCTAGATAAGAAGAAGAAGGAAGCACCGGCTCCCTCGGTTGAGGCCAAGCCGGAAGAGCCTGTAAAAGCTCCTGAACCTGAAAAGCAGCCTGAACTGGAGTTAATCAAGGCAAAGGCCGGTAAACTTCAGGGCCTGAAGGTGGTTGACAAGATTGAGTTGCCGGAAGAAAAGAAGCCGGCCAGTGCAGAATCGCGAGAAGATGCACGGAAGAAGCGTCCACGCAAACGGATCGTCTCTGTGCCCAACGAGAAGGGCCGTGGCGCCTCCGTTCCCGGCGCCAAACGTCCGATGGCCGGAAAGGGCGAACCTTCTGAAAAGGAAATTCAGGATCAGATTCGTGCTACCCTGGCAAAACTCAGCGGTGGTCAAAAGAAGTTTACGGGTGCCAAGTACCGCAAAGAGAAACGCCAGGCCGTTTCCGAAGCAGAAGAAGAGAAACTGCTTCAGGAGCAGGAGGCATCCAAGACCCTTCGTGTTTCTGAATTTATTTCGGCCAACGACCTGGCCTCGATGATGAACGTGTCGGTGAATGATGTCATATCAACCTGCATGAGCCTGGGCATGTTTGTTTCAATCAATCAGCGCCTCGACGCCGAAGCCATCACGGTCATTGCCGACGAATTTGGCTACGATATACAGTTCATTTCAGCCGATGACGAAACCCCAACTGAAGAGGTTGTCGAACCGGAAGAAAACCTTAAGCCAAGGGCACCCATCGTCACGATCATGGGCCATGTTGACCACGGCAAAACTTCCTTGCTTGACTTTATTCGTAATACCAAAGTCGTGGCTTCGGAGGCCGGCGGTATCACTCAGCACATTGGAGCCTACGACGTCACTACCAAGAGTGGACAAAAAATTGCCTTCCTTGACACACCCGGTCACGAAGCCTTCACCGCCATGCGTGCGCGGGGAGCCAAACTCACTGACGTCGCCATTATTGTTGTGGCTGCCGATGATGACGTGATGCCACAAACAAAGGAAGCCATCAATCACGCCCAGGTGGCCGGCGTTCCTATTGTTATTGCTATCAACAAAGTTGATAAGCCCACGGCTAACCCTGACAAGATTCGCGAGTCACTCTCGAAGAACAACATCCTTGTAGAGGAGTGGGGCGGCAAGTATCAGTGTCAGGAAATTTCCGCGAAGACTGGCAAAGGAATCGATGAATTACTGGAGAAAGTTCTTTTGGAGGCGGAACTCCTTAACCTGAAAGCTAATCCCGACAAAGCCGCTGTCGGGTCTATCATCGAGGCATCGCTTGACAAGGGCCGGGGCTATGTGGCCACCGTCATGGTACAAACCGGTACCCTTAACGTCGGCGACATCGTGGTGGCCGGGGCCAACCATGGTCGTGTGAAGGCCATGTTTGATGACACCGGCAAACGCATCAAGGAAGCGGGACCGTCATCGCCTGTACAGGTGCTGGGCTTGGATGGCGCCCCCCAGGCAGGCGAAAAGTTCGCGGTCTATCAAACTGACCGGGAAGCCCGCGAAGTGGCCAACAAGCGCGCGCAACTGGCCCGCGAGCAAAGCATTCGTACCAAGAAACACATTACGCTGGATGAAATTGGCCGTCGCCTGGCCATCGGATCATTCAAACAATTGAACGTAATTGTGAAAGGCGATGTGGACGGATCCGTGGAAGCTCTTTCCGATTCGCTGTTGAAACTCTCCACGCCTAAAGTCCAGGTGAGCATTATCCATAAGGCTGTTGGTCAGATTTCCGAATCCGACGTACTCCTGGCATCCGCATCTGACGCTGTTATCGTCGGTTTCCAGGTGAGACCGTCGGCATCCGCACGCAAAGTCGCCGAAAATGAAGAGATTGAAATTCGGCTTTACTCCATTATTTACGATGCCATCAATGACGTGAAGAGCGCCATGGAAGGCATGCTGGAGAAGGAAATGGAAGAAGTCATCGTCGGCAACGCGGAAGTTCGCGAAGTGTTCAAGATTTCGAAGGTGGGTACCATTTTGGGCTGTATGGTTACTGACGGCTACATCAAGCGCTCGAATCCTATCCGCCTTATCCGTGATGGCATTGTGGTTTACGCCGGCAAGCTCAGCTCGCTCAAGCGATTCAAGGACGACGCAAGTGAAGTCAAGAGCGGCTTCGACTGCGGTATGGGCATTGAGGGATTCAATGACATGAAAGTGGGCGACGTAATCGAAAGCTACGAGAATCGCGAAGTCAAGAAGATTTGATTCAGCGATCCCTGCAAATAAAAAGCCCCGGCATCACCGGGGCTTTGTTTTTTCCTTGGGCAAGTGGTCAGAACTTCACCTCTGGCGCTTTCTCGGAACCGGCTTCTGCCTTGAAGTATCCCTTCTCGCCAAATCCGAAAAGTGATGCGAAGATCACGGCCGGGAATCTGCGACGGCTGGTGTTATAAATGTTTACTGCCTCATTAAACCGTTGACGTGAGACATTGATGCGGTTCTCAGTCCCTTCCAGTTGGGCTTGCAGGTCGAGGAAGTTTTGATTCGCCTTGAGGTCGGGGTATGCTTCAGCCACCGCGAGCAGTCGTCCGAGGGCAGAACTCAACGCTCCTTGAGCCTGTTGAAAGGCGGCAATGTTTTCCGGCGTCAAGTCGTTCGCGCTGATCTTTACCTGTGTCGCCGAGGCACGCGCCTCGATTACCTTGGTCAGCGTGGTCTGCTCAAAGTTGGCGTAGCCCTTCACGGTGTTGACGAGGTTTGGAATAAGGTCTGCCCGGCGCTGGTAGTCAGATTCCACATTTCCCCAGGTTAGGTTTACATTCTCTTCCTTGCTGACAAGACCGTTGTAGGAGGAAAATCCCAGCAATACCAGGATGCCCAATACGATCCAGATAATGTACTTTCTCATGGATAAGATCAATTAGTTTAAGGCAAAGATAAACATCTGTAATCACTCCGAAGGTGGGTTCAACTTACATAAACCACCAATCCTTTCAGGTATTCCCCTTCGGGGTGAAACAGCGATACGGGGTGATCCGGCGGCTGTGACAGCTGATGTAGAATTTTTGCCTCCCGTCCGGCCTGAATTGCTGATGACACCACGGTGTCGTAGAAGAGCTGCCGGTCAACAACCTGCGAGCACGAGAACGTAAACAACAATCCCCCCGTCCGGATGACACGCATCGCTTCCGTATTGAGTCGCTGGTAGCCCTTCATGGCCTGGTGGCGGGCCTCTTTGTGTTTGGCAAATGCCGGCGGATCCAGAACGATGAGATCATACAGGTCAGTTTTTTCTCTAAGAAAATCAAACGTGTCCCCGGTAAAACATTCGTGAAGACCCGCATCAAAGCCATTCAGGACAATGTTCTTCCGTGCCAATTCCACGGCTCGTTCTGATGCATCGATGGAGTGAACGAGCTTCGCCCCGGCCCGGAGTGCATACACTGAAAATCCACCCGTATAACAAAAAGTATTCAGCACGGTGCGATCCTTCGCCAACGTGCCAAGTAATCGACGGTTTTCCCGCTGATCCAAAAAGAATCCCGTTTTTTGACCGCTTTCCCAGTCCACCTGAAACTTGTTGCCGTGTTCAAGGACAGTATGAGGAACGGCACCCATACCGAACAGGTATTCACTTTCCGATTTGCCATCGCCAGTAGGCATTCCCTTGAAGTATATCGCCAGCAATTCGTTCTTCAGCACCTTACGCAGTGCTTCCGCGATAAGCGACCTGTCCTTGTTGATACCGGCACTGTGGGCTTGAATCACTGCCACGCCGTGGTACAAATCCACCACCAGGCCGGGAACGCCATCACCTTCGCCATGAACCAATCGATAGCAGTTTGTCTGAGGGGTAACCACTCCGGTATGCATGCGCTGATTGAAGGCGACTTTGAGTTTTTGTTCGTACAGGTTAGCGGGAGGAACTTCCGGACTGAACGACAAGAGGCGGACTGTGATTGTCCCTTTCTGATAATGCCCGTATCCTATCAGGTTCATGGAAGAATCTTTAACCGAAACCCAATCACCATTTTGGGGTGTGCCTTCTGTATTTTGCACCGCGCCGGAAAATATCCAGGGATGGAAACGACGCGCCGACGCATCTCGTCCTCTTTTCAGGTGAACCACTCCTTGTATTTCCATGACCTTTTCTGAATTTAGCGCCACATTTTCCGGTTGGGCGGGATGAAGGCCCAAAATGCAGGGAAAGATCAATGAATAAATCTTACAAAACGCGAATGAGTATGAAATACTTCTTCTGGATGGCGGTTATTGTTCTATGTACGTCGTGTAACAAGGAAACAACAGGTACGGAAGAGATACTTGGAATCCAGGAAAAGTTTGACGACACGCCGGGATTGATCCGGACGGAAATAGTCGATGCGGCCGGAAGGCTGGTAACGATCGGCTATTATCTTCATGGAAAGAAGGCTGGCGCATGGACGGACTACACAGAGGATCAGCGAGTGCACCGGATCACAACCTATCTTGACGGAAAAAAGGAAGGCGTCTTCATGGAGTTCAATACGGCTAACCAGGTGACCGTGCGCTGCTTTTATCACAACGATCAGCGCCACGGTAAGTATGTTGAATACGGAGCTATTGGCCTCAAGGAGGAGCGGTTTTACTCATACGGCAAGCTCGAAGGAATAGCGCGCGTCTATTTCAACGATGGGAAGCTGATGGAGGAGGGTTACTACAAGGATGGCAAGCGTGAAGGCATATCCAAGTGGTATGACCGCGATGGGAACAAGACCCTGGAGTACGAATACCACCGGGGGGAATTAGTGAAAAAATAATCCCTTTCCGTACCCGATTTCGAACCAAATCCCGGGCGGAAACGTATTCAGGTTACCCTGAAAAAATGTCATTTTGTTGCAATTTGACACTGCCAGACGCGGGCTGGCATAGTTTTTACGGCGTTGGAATCGTGAGATAAACCCAAGTTGATTATGAAGCGTTTTGGATTGCTTGTTATGGCAGCCGTTCTCGGCAGCGCATTGACGTTGCTGACAACCGGCTATTTCAAGAAGGAAGTGCAAGGGGTAAAGTTCGAGCAAGTAAATACCCCGGTTTCAAGGGTAGTCTACACCCGTAACGAAAATGGTGAGGTCACTCCATTGGATTTCACTGAAGTGGCTGAAAAGGTTACCCAAGCTGTCGTACACATCCGATCAACCACCGAGGGAACTTCGCGCAACCGGCAAGAGTCGGTTGATCCCTTCCAGTTCTTCTTTGGTCCCGACCCTCGTCAGCGCGGACCCAGCCAAAGCTCAGGAAGCGGGGTTATTATCAACGCTGACGGTTACATTGTCACCAATAATCACGTTGTGCAGGGTGCAGACGTAGTGGATGTCACTTTGTTTGACAATCGCTCATTCAAAGCGGATGTCATAGGGACTGATCCCGATACCGACCTTGCCCTCGTCAAGATCAACGAGAAGAATCTTCCCTTTCTTTCGTTTGTCAATTCGGATAAGGCAAAAGTTGGCGAGTGGGTGCTTGCCGTTGGCAATCCTTTCAATTTGAATTCCACGGTGACTGCGGGAATTATAAGCGCCAAGGGAAGAAACATCAATATTATCAATTCTGGCAATCCATCGACGGCAGGAACTACGGCTATCGAGTCGTTCATTCAAACTGATGCCGCGATCAACCCGGGAAACAGTGGCGGCGCTTTGGTTAACCTGGATGGCGCATTGCTCGGCATTAACACGGCCATCGCGAGTCCTACCGGTGCCTATGCAGGATACGGTTTTGCCGTCCCTTCCAATATTGTCAGCAAGATTGTGGAGGACCTGCTCACTTTTGGAACGGTGCAGCGAGGATGGCTGGGTATCCAGGTGGGCAGCGTCAACAGCGACCTGGCCCGCGAGGAAGATCTGACCGTTAATGAAGGCGCATTTGTAAGTGGTTTTGGTGACATGGATGAAAAGAGCGCGGCTAAGCAAGCCGGCATTCTCCGTGGTGATGTGATTGTCAAACTGGACGAAACGCCCATCAAATCAAGTTCGGCCCTAATTGAATACATCGGGCGGAAACGTCCCGGGGACAAAGTGTCCGTGACCGTTAACCGGCATGGAAAGGAAAAGGTTATCAGTGTGGTCCTTAAGAACCGTGAAGGCAGTGTAAACTCAGTAAAACGTGAAGACAAGGATGCCGTAGCAGCACTTGGACTGGAGCTGGAGGACGTAGATGCAAAGGTCCTCAAGCGCATGGAAATCACACACGGGGTTCGGGTTAAATCGCTGGGCAATGGCAAAGTCGCCCGATATACAGACATGCGTGAGGGTTACATTATAACCGCCATCGACAATAAACCTGTCAAGAGCGCCAAGGAAGTAAATGAGGCGATCCAGGCCAAGAAGCCGGGCGATTTGATCACCTTCTTTGGCATGTATGAAGACTATTCCCGCGAATACATTTACGCGGTAAGAAAGTAAGCTGTAATTATGAGAAGAATGTTCAAGAAGGGCGACCGTGTCCGCAATCGTGTGAACGGAAAGGTCATGGAAGTATTAAAATACCTCAAGAAAAACCTGGTTGAAGTCCGGTGGTTTGACCTCAGTTCCAAAGAGGTTCATACCGGGACGGTAAAAGAGGATAAATTGTCCAAGGCAGCCTGAGGCAGCAGACCCGCGGAAATTCCCCGCGGGTTTTTTGTTCCCCTGACCCGATCGTTTGCCCTATCGACCGGGACCGGAAAACGCATAACTTTGCCGCAAGAATCTCACGGTATCAAGAAGTTCGAAATCCCTGCCCACTACCGCTCCTCGTTCAGCAGTCGGATCAAGGAGTATCGCCGGTTGCACGACCAGCGCAAACAGGATTTTGCGCCCACCGTGCTTGATTTCGGGCCCGTGCGCATAGTGATCGCCCGTCATTTCGGATTCTGCTATGGCGTGGAAAACGCCATCGAAATTTCCTACCGGGCTGTGGAGGAAAACGAGGGAAAGCGTGTCTTTCTTCTCAGTCAAATGATTCATAATCCGGAAGTCAACCAGGACCTTCAGGACCGCGGTATTCGATTCATCATGGATACCGATGGCACACAGCTTATCCCCTGGGAACAACTACAGCCCGAGGATGTTGTAATCATTCCGGCGTTTGGAACAACTCTTGAGATCGAGAAACTGCTCACCGAGAGAGGCGTAAACATCGAACCTTATAATACCACCTGCCCTTTTGTTGAAAAGGTCTGGAATCGCGCGGCTAAACTGGGCAAAGACAATTATACGGTTGTCATTCACGGCAAGCCGAAGCACGAAGAAACCCGAGCTACCTTCTCGCACAGTGCGTCCGGGGCTCCTTCTGTTATCGTGAGGGATATGGATGATGCGGTAGAACTGAGCAACTTCATTCTCGGCAGCAAGACAAAAGCAGAGTTCTACGAATCATACCGTGGTAAACATTCCGCGGGTTTCGATCCCGATATCGACCTGCGGCGGATCGGGGTTGTGAACCAAACCACTATGCTGGCCACGGAGACAACTGCCATCGCCGACTTTCTCCGGCAGGTAATGGTCAGAAAATTCGGACCCGAAAATCTCAGTGCCCATTTTGCCGACACACGCGATACGCTCTGTTATGCCACCAATGACAACCAGGACGCCACCTACAAGCTTCTCGACATGGAGGCCGACCTGGCCATTGTAGTTGGCGGGTACAACAGCTCCAATACATCGCACCTCGTAGAACTATGTGAGCGAAAGTTCTCCACCTTCTTCATCAATTCAGAAAAGGAGATTCGATCCAGGGACGAGATTCATCACTACGACTTTCATCACAAGACCTCAAAAACGACGTTCGGTTTTCTGCCGGAAAAGGATCCCGTTAAGATCATTGTTACCAGCGGCGCATCCTGCCCTGATACGTTGGTTGACCGGGTAATCCTTCGCCTGCTGGGCCTGTTCAAGAACACCCGAACCGTGGAAGAAGTGCTGGCCAACTTCTGACCAATGGGTTCACTCCCCGCCCGGTACCTGGTCGCAATCTGCCTGCTTTGCCGGATGAGCGCCATCGCCCAGTCACTTACTCCCGCAGACACGACAAGAATTCTTGATACGGTAAAAATTGAGGCCTATGCCTCCAATCGAAAACCGGCTGATGTGGCTGCAGCTATCGGTCTCTTGAGCGGACGTGATGTGAAGCGATTCAGTGAAGCCTCACTGCTTCCCGCATTTAATGTCATCCCAGGAATTAGAATGGAAGAACGATCTCCGGGCAGTTATCGGTTCTCCATTCGAGGCAGCTTGATTCGCTCCCCATTCGGCGTCAGAAATGTGAAGTTCTATTGGAATGGGCTTCCCTTCACAGACGGAGGTGGAAATACCTACCTGAATCTCATTGACCCGGCCACACTGAGTCGCGCTGAAATCATCAAGGGACCTGCAGGTAGTCTTTATGGTGCCGGAACCGGCGGCGCCGTTCTACTGCGTTCGTCTGCAATTCAGGAATCTTCGGCAGGTCTGTCCGCTCAATTCGGCTCCTTCGGCAGCATCCGATACGGGGGCTACGTGGAGGCCGCTTCCGATGTACTTGATTCACGCGTCCAGTTCACGCGCCAGGAGTCTTCCGGCTACCGAGCACAAAGCGGGATGAATCGAAGCGCCTTCAATGCCGAAATGTCTTTCAAGATTGACCCTTCCACGCTGGCCCGGGTTTCCCTGTTGTATACGGATCTCTATTATCAGACACCCGGTGGACTAACTCAGACTCAATACCAGTCAGATCCAAAGCAAGCAAGACCGGCAGCGGGTTCAATTCCCGGAGCGGTTGAACAGCAGGCAGCCGTTTATAACAAGACCTTGTTTAGCGGCGTAACCGTTGACCATCAATGGAGCAAGGCGTGGTCTACCACCATAGGCCTGGCCGGTTCAACAACCGACTTCAGGAATCCTTCGATACGCAATTTCGAAACCCGTAAGGAAAAGAATCTAAGTGCACGGATCTCCAATTCGCTCGAATCTTCAGAATGGCTGAAGTTGACATTCGGAGGAGAATATCAGCGATTTAGTTCACCAATCACGGTTACAAACAATGCTGCAGGATCACCCGGGCAGACGGTAATTTCCGATGATGATATCCAGTCGCAGACCGCTCTTGGTTTTGTGCAGGCGGAAACAGAACTAGGTCATGATGTTCAGCTAACCATCGGCGCCAGCGTCAACTACCTGGAATATACCGATCAGCGAAAGGCCGTCAATCCACCCCAGAATGCCGTAAGAAAGTTTAATCCTGTTCTATTGCCCAGGCTTGCTCTGCTGAAGAGGCTCTCCAGGGAACTTGCGGCCTATATCTCTGCCAGCCGCGGATATTCACCTCCCTCTGTGGCCGAGGTCGTACCTTCAACCGGCATCTATAACCCAACGCTCAAACCCGAGACCGGATGGAGTTACGAGGTCGGGGTTGCCGGACAGCTTTCAGGCTTAGATTTCCGCATCGCTTTGTACGACTTCCGCCTCGAACAGGCCATCGTCCTTCAACGTGACTCTTCCGGTGCCGATTTCTTTGTTAATGCGGGTGAAGTAAAGCAGCAGGGGGTTGAACTGAATGTTTCATGGGACAAGCAATTTGCGTCGTGGGTGAGGTCGCTTCGACTGGTAACCAGTGTCACGTACAATCATTATCGGTTCGGTCAGTACGTTTACGATGGAAATGACTTTTCGGGCAATCCGGTTACCGGGGTGGCTCCCTGGATTGCAGTGATAGGCGCAGATGTCCTGATGGGGCGAGGGTTGTATGCTCAGCTGACCGGCACGTATACCGATCGAATCCCCCTGAATGACGCAAACACAGATATTGCATCGGAGTATTATCTTCTGGGAACTCGCGTAGGTTATCGAAGTAAGGGCAGAGTGCCCATGGATCTTTATGTGGGCGTTGACAACGCATTGAATCAGCGTTACAGCCTGGGCAATGATCTCAATGCGGTTGGGAGACGCTACTACAATGCCGCGCCAACCGCCAACTACTATTTTGGTTTGTCGGCAAGATTGCCCTTTCTGAAGAAATGAATCCTTAGGCCATCAACTTCCTTACTACACGGCGATCCACCCATTGTAAGGCAAGTAAAAATGCCGCACCAAACAGAAGCAGTCCTGTGTACTCCTTAACAAAATTTAGCACCCCCAGGTTGACCTTAAAGCCGGTTAAGAGAACAACTACCATCAAGGCAATCAAACATCCGGAGAAGCCGGCAATCATCCATACCATATCATAGGATTGCTCCGGAGTGGTCGTGATCCTATGGATCACCTTATCAGCGAACGAAGGTGGCAATACAAAACCCGGTTCCTTTTGGAGCGCTTCAAAAACATGCCGGTAAGCTTGTCCTTCGACGCCGTGAAGATGTTCGCCCTGCTGGATTCGATTTTGAATTTCCTCGTCGCTCATGCGATTTCGTTATGAAGGTACCTCGTCAATTTTTCTTTCAACAAATTCCTCGCCCTGAAAAGGTAGCTCTTGACCGTACCTTCAGGCATATCCATCACCTGACCGATTTCCGCGTAGTTCATGCCATCCAGGTGAAACAGCGTCAACACGGCCTTGTACTGCGATGGAAGCTGGTCGACAAATAGCATCACCCGCTTGTCTTCATCATCCGCGGAAAGAATTTCGGCCGGGTCCTGCCTTTCAATAAACCGATCAGCCCATCCTTCTTCTTCCGGTATTTCCTGAAACTGCATGCGTTGCCTGCGCAGGTGGTTGATCGCATGCCGATAGGCGATGGTTGCGATCCACGTACTCAACTTCGATTGGAAGTTGAACTCGGGCAGCTTTTCATACACCTTCAAAAAAACGTCCTGGCAGATCTCCTCACGGTCCTCATTCCCTTTCACCAGTCTTCCCACCATATGGGCCACCAGGCGCTCATGCCGCCGAATCATGGCCTTTAAGGCAGATTCCTCCCCTCGGAGGACCCGGGAGACCAGGGTCCGGTCATCTGTCATTGAGGGGTTAGACACGGTTTTGGGGCCAATGTTGCAGTTGTACGGAGTTTTTGTCGAGTCGGCGGCCCGCTGGCTTCACCATTTCGACGATTCAGCACAAATCCGGGATTTCCGAGTCAAGTCTGCAACATCCTGCTCCACTACGGTGTCATACGCCACAAAGACACAAAAAGCCAAATTATGATTTCCAACGACGTACTCATGCCCATTGCCATCCTGGGAAGCTTCGGAGCTTCACTGTATTACTTCACCAAGGTCATGACCGATTATATGCTGAAAAAGAAAATGATCGAAAAGGGTTATGTAAACGAAGAAACCCAATCCATTTTCAGGCAGCAGGATCGCTCAGAAAATAAGTATGCTTCCCTCAAATGGGGTCTCATACTTTTCTTTGCCGGAGTGTCATTCGTGTTGATGGAATTCGTTCCCTCCTATGGCGATTCACCTTTACCCCTTGGCCTGTTCACCATTTCCGTTTCCCTGGGGTTCCTCATCTACTACTTTCTCGTCAAGCGCGATATCAAGTAACATCTTAATTGCAAAGTCGTCTACTCATCTCGTCGTGGTAACGATGAATCACCCATCATTTGAATTATGATACGGAACTACCTGAAAACTGCTTTTCGCAGTCTCCTTCGCCACCGGTTCTTCTCATTTATTAACATCTTCGGATTGTCGGTGGCGATGGCCCTTTCCATGTGCATCATCATGCTGGTGGCCGACCAGATGATGTACGACCGGTATAATTCAAAGCGCGACCGGATTTATCGCATTAACAGCAGTCCATTGGGAAAGCACGGCGAAGTATTCAGTGAACAATCCACTACCACGTTGCGGCTCAGGCAGGCACTCATGGAAGACTATACCGGCGTTGAAAAAGCGGTTCGGCTGAAGCGTGGTTTTGGTAACATGTGGCTGGAGCTTGGACAGAATGTGAACATACCCGTCGCGGGATATTTTGCAGACCCCGAAGTCCTCGAGGTGTTCGAATATGAATTGGAGTATGGGGATCCGAAAACAGCTCTTATCGAACCCTATTCTGTAGTGTTGACCAAAAAGACTGCCCAAAAACTATTCCGTGAAGAGAACCCGGTAGGTCAGTCATTCAAAGTTGGTGTAGAGGGTCCGTACAAAGTAACGGGCGTACTAAAGGAAACCAAGCACAAGACACATATTGCCTTTGACGCCCTGGCAAGCTTGTCAACCGTCAAGAGTCTTGCAGCTTCCAGGGACAAGAACAAAGGGCTGACCGACGAGGTTGATGTGGATGACCTTGACAACTGGTATGGCTATTGGTCGGGCTGGGTCTACATCGTGTTGGAGGAAGGCAAGACCATTGAAGAGATCAACCATCACCTCGATGTGATTGCCAAGGCCAACAACGCCGCCATTACCAATCCTGATAAACAGCGCGGAGCCAGGTTTTCTACCCAGTCGTTGATGAGTATCACGCCCGGAGGCGTGATCAATAATGCCATTGGACCTGTGCTTCCCTGGTTTTTTGTCTACTTCTTTATGGCATTGGCCGGTGTGGTAATGCTCACCTCCTGTTTCAATTTCACGAACTTATCCATTGCCCGAAGCTTGACCCGGGCCCGTGAAATTGGGGTGCGCAAAGTCACGGGGGCCGCCCGATCCCAAATCTTCATGCAGTTCCTTTCTGAATCCTTGCTGGTTGCCTTTCTGGCGCTCGGGCTGGCTGTCATTCTGCTGATACTCCTCAAGCCCCTGATGCTTCAATTAGGTTTTGCCCAACTACTTCACTGGGATCTTGAGATCAATTACCGGGTTGGTCTTATCTTCATTGGCTTTGCAACCCTGGTTGGAGCGCTGGCAGGATTCTTCCCGGCCATTGTGCTAAGTGGATTTCAACCGGTGAGCGTGCTGAAGCGTCTTGATTCACTTAAGGTGTTTTCGGGACTGAAACTTCGCAAGGCTCTTCTTGTAGCTCAGTTCAGCTTCTCCCTGATCTTTATTCTTTCGGTCATTGTCGTCTTCAATCAACTCCAACTTTTCCTGCGAAAGGACCACGGGTTTACGATGGAGAAGAAGATTATGGTGAGCCTTAACAACGCCTCTTCGGATGTGCTTAAAACCGCCCTGCTTGCTGAGAGCGGCATAGAAAATGTTAGCGCTGTTTCCCATTTGCCCGCCGCAGGCTTCAGCTTTGGCGACGGGTACAAGAAGTCGCTGGATGACACCGAATGGACGGAGGCCTCCTATTTTTCTGTGGACGAAGACTACCTGTTGAACATGGGGCTTTCCTTGCGGGCAGGAAGATTCTTTGAATCCGCCGACGGGCCATCCAACAAGAATTTCATTGTGCTGAACGAAGCGGCCGTGGAGTCATTCCATTTCAGTTCCCCGGAGGATGCGCTGGGTCAGGAAATCTACGCCAAGGATTCCACCCGGCGCGTGATCATCGGCATCGTTAAGAACTACAACCACGAGATGCTCATGCAAAAGCTGGGGCCACTCATGCTCCTGTACCGGCCCGACGAGTTCAGGCTTCTACAGGTGCAGTATTCAGGCACTTTTGAAGAAAGTGGCAAGATTATCGAGCGGGTATGGTCGCAGATCAATCCGGCGCTTAAAGTGGAATATAAGGACTTCAACACAGAAATACACAAAGTATACGACCTGCTGTTCGGCGACCTGGTCAGCCTGCTTGGGGTTGTTGCCTTGCTTGCCATATTGATCTCTTGCCTGGGACTTTTGGGCATGGCCACCTACATGACAGAATCGCGAATTAAGGAAGTGTCGATACGCAAAGTGCTCGGCAGTACCAATTCAGCGTTGGTCTACCTGCTTTCCAAAGGCTTCTTCGGAATACTCCTGATCTCTATCCTGATTGCCGTTCCATCAGCCTACTTCATCAACAACCTGTGGCTGGAGCAATTGGCCTATCATGTGACCGTTGATTTGACCACGCTGGTAACCGGAATTCTGGTTCTGATAGTCTTCGGGACGATTACTATCGGTTCACAGACCTGGCGTGCGGCCTTCGTGAATCCTGTAGACAACCTGAAGAGCGAGTAGGGAAGACCTACATATTGAGGTACTTCATCAGCATGTCGAGCCGCTCTTTGCTGTCGTCGTCGCGCGCATCTTCCTGGTAGCGGCCGATAACACGATAGCCAAAGCGCTCAAGTGTGGCCACGATGCGGCTAAGGTCGAGTTGATTGATCTTCAACGTCAGTTTGATCTTGCCTTTGTCCAGCGCATCTTCCACCATTGTACTGCTGATGATCTTCGCATTATTCTCTTCCACGTAGCGGCTGATCTCCGCGAGCGAATAGTCAATCAAATCCATGGAAAGCACCAGAATTCCGCCCGGCATTTGCACGGAGGCTGACTGGGCAAAATTGGCCATTACGTCCTGAACCGTGATGATACCCGAGTATCGTCCCTCTTCATTCAGCACCGCCACCATATTGAGCTTATGTTCGCCGGCAACGCGAAGGACATCAAAGAAATGCGAATCCATGGCAACCGTGCACGACTTACCCACCAACGGAAACCTGGCTACCGATTTCTCAATATCATTGGATTCCATAATGATTTCCTCTGAGATGAAACCCAGCAGCTGCCCGTCTTCCACCACAGGAAGAAAATTGCAGCGGAATTCTTCCATCCACACAATAGCCTTGTGGGCGTCATCCGTCACCTTGAGTGGCGGAATCATGTGATTGATCAGTTCTTCGGCAATCATGCGGCGACGGGGTTCAGGAACTCCTCGACAATCTCATTGAATTTCTCCGGATGCTCCATCATCGGAGCATGACAACACCGGTCGATGAACCGTAGTTCCGTATTGGGGATAAGGCGGTTAAACTCATAGGCCACCATCGGCGGGGTAATCGTATCATTTAATCCCCAAACCAGCAGTGTGGGAACCTTGATGTTTGGCAAATCATTGGCCAGGTTGTTACGCTGGGCTGACTTGGCAATCGCTACGATACGCATGCATTTGGGAATGCTTTTCGTCGTTTCGAACACTTCATCCACCAACTCTTTGGAGGCTACGGCCGGATCGTAGAACGTGTACGCCACCCGTTCCCGTATGTAATCATAACTTCCCCTGCGCGGATACGAACCCCCCATGGCGTTTTCAAATAGGCCGGAACTTCCGGTAAGTATCAACTTATCAACTTTCGGGCCATTGTGAAGGGCATACAATAGCGCGACATGACCTCCCAGCGAGTTGCCCATGATGATCATCCGGTCCAATTTCTTCATGCTCACAAAATCCTCCACAAACTTCTGCAAGCCTTCCAGGCCTGCCTCTTTAATGGGCATTTCGTAGATCGGCAGCATGGGAATCACCACGCGGAAATGTTTTGAGAAACGATTAACAACCCCTTCCCAATTGCTTAGGGCACCGAAGAGGCCGTGCAGCAGCATGAGGACCTGGCCATCGCCCTCGTCCACAAACTTGAAGTCTCCCTCTTCCTTTACATTAAGTGCCATACACCTGAAAACGAGGTTAAGTAAGGAAAATTTATCTAGGGTACAAACGACGCCGTACCCCGTGTTCGTGTATGACCTAGAACTGACGGAAAATCTCCCTGAAGAAAGGGAGAAACTGCCCTGCCCAGTCGGCCATTGCCGGTGCAAGGCGTGCGGTGAACGGATACAGCCACGAGCCCTCCACCCATTCCTGGCGCGGTGAAAGCTTGAGTGAATCCAGGATCCACAAGATCACACTGATCATGAACAGGGTTCTGAACATCCCCAGTCCTGCACCGAGCACCTGATCCACAGTACCCAGAAAGGACTTATCCAACGAGTTCTTGAGCAGCTTGCCCAACAGCCGTACAAGGAGAACCACGACCAGAAAGATCACGATGAATGAAATGTACGGCAGTGTGGACTGATCGATGTTGAATTTGTCTTCCAGCAACAACATCACCTCTCCCATCAACTTGAATCCAAGAAAGATTCCCAGAACAATACCGATGAGGGAAATCAATTCCATGAGAAACCCTTCCCTGTATCCACCCCAGGCGCCAAACACGGCCAAAATCAGCAGGACAATATCTACTTTGCTCACGCCGTCAGGAGTTTCTTAACGATGTCAGCAATTATCTTTCCATCCGCTTTGCCAGCAAGGGTCTTGGTCGCTGTGCCCATCACTTTCCCCATGTCTTGCGGGCCTTTCGCTCCCACGGTCGCCACAATCCCTTTCAACGCCTCGGTCAGCTCTTCTTCCGTCATTTGTTTGGGAAGGTACCGGCTAATGATTTCGAGTTGAAAGTTTTCCCGTTGTGCCAGGTCTTTCCGTCCCTCCTTTTCAAAAATCTCCGCCGACTCCTTTCGCTGTTTGGCGGCTTTCATGAGCAGTTTGTTTTCTGTTTCCGAAGTAATCTCGGACGTTGTGCCCTTCTCCGTTTCTGCGAGAAGGATCATGGACTTGATGCTCCGTAGGGCTTCGAGCTCCTCCTTGTTCTTGGCGAGCATGGCTTTCTTGATGTCGTTGTCGATGGTAGTTTTCAGGGACATGATTGCTTAATTTCGCTTCAAAGTTATCGAACGGAATCCAAGTTTTCGCAATGACCCGCCTGAGCGTCAATATTAACAAGATTGCCACGTTGCGGAATGCGCGGGGCGGAAACAATCCCGACGTCATCAAAGCAGCCATCAATTGTGAAAGGTTTGGGGCACAGGGAATCACCGTACATCCCCGCCCGGACGAGCGGCATATTCGTTATAACGATGTGCGGGAACTGTGCAAGGTGGTACGCACGGAATTCAATATAGAAGGATATCCCGATGATCGATTCCTGAAACTCATCGATGAAATTAGGCCGGCACAGGCCACACTTGTTCCTGACCCCCCGGGCGTGCTCACTTCCAACGCGGGATGGGACACGATTGGCAAGGCTGATCTGCTCAAGACTATCGTCAAAGAAATCAAGTCGCTTGGTGTTAGGGTCTCCTTATTTGTAGATCCGTCGGAGCAAAGGGTCCAGGGTGCAGCCGCGGCTGGCGCTGACCGGATTGAACTCTACACGGAACCCTATGCTTCTCACTACCATCAGGACCGTCAGAAAGCCGTAGCACCCTATGTCACGGCTGCCGCTGTTGCAAAAAGCCTGGGCCTGGGGCTTAACGCGGGCCACGATCTTGATCTCTATAACCTGAAGTACTTGAGGCAATCCATTCCGGATCTCGACGAGGTTTCTATCGGGCACGCCCTCATCTGCGATGCGTTGTACTTTGGGCTCGAAAACACCATTCAACTCTACCTGAGGGAATTGCAATGAGTCAACAAGATCCCCCTGAAGCCCCCGAACAACGCACTAATTGGTATGCGCGACTGACGATCGTATTCCTTCTTCTTTTTGCCACCTTCTGGTCGTTGGGCCCCTTCTTTTTCTGGACCTTGCTGTCGCTGGCCCTCTACTTTGGGTTCTTTGCGATCTACACTTCATCAGCGGTGAAAACCTTCTTTGATCGAATTACCACGCAATTGAAAGAAGGTCCTCCTCCTGTCACCAATCCGTACCAATCGTTTCGACCAAGACAAGCTCAGTCAACTGGTTCTCCGGCTTCTCTTGCCATGCAGAAAACCGTACGATTCCTTGTTATCGGCTTCCTCGGTTTGTTCGTTCTCTTTTTTATCATTGGAATATTTACGTCCACCGATGAGGGCGTTGAATCAACCGACACCGAAACGGTCAGCATACCGGAAGTTCCCGAAGAGGACAACGGAACTACCTACTGGAACGAAAAGGGTAATGCCGCGCTGCAAAATGATCTTTATGATTCCTCACTTTACTATTACGACCAGGCATTGCGGATCGACGAGCAAGATATGTACGCTTTGTACAACAAGGGGCTTGCCTATGTTCTTCACCAGCAGTATCAGCGCGGCAACAGCCTTGCGCGCCGCTGTATCGCCTACCACCCCGAATACGATCCTGCCTGGTGGCTCCTGGGCTACAGCTATGACCTGACCAACAACACCGATTCAGCACTTTATTTCCTTGAGCGGGCTTATACAAACGGATATACTAATCCTGATTTTCTGCAACTGACGGCCGAAGTCTACATCAAAAAAGGGCGAACCACGGATGCCCTGAATGCGTATCAAAAAGTGGTTGAGCAGGACACTTCACGGGCCGAGGTGTGGCAGAAGATGGCCGAGTTGGACCCTTCACAAGCCGAGAACTATCTCCGCAAAGTTCGGGCCCTGGGCAAATGATCAGTTGATTTCGAGCAGGACTTTTAGGCAATGATCTTTCCGGTCGGCAAAAATCTCATATCCCTTCCGGCCGTCTTTTAGCGGCAGGCGATGGGTGAAGATCGAAGCGATGTCATACTTGCGCCGCTGAACGAGCGGCACCAACAACTCCATCATGAAGCGGGCGGGGCATCGTCCAATCCGGTATGTCAGATTCTTGTTGTATGCGTCCACCGGCGAGAAGGCAAGGTGCTCATCGTTGCAAACTCCGACCGAGGATACAATGCCACCGGGTCGAACGAGTTCAAAAGCCAGTCTGACGGCCGAATGACTGCCTACTGCCTCCAGCACACCTTCCGCTCCCCTGCCCTCGGTGGTTTCCCTGATTGTCTCAAGGGGTGACGTCTTTGACGCATCAATTGGAACCGCACCAAATTCCCGCGCTTTGGCGAGCCTTTCAGGCACTACATCAACGGCAAATATTTTTTCGGCTCCCAGTTCGCGCGCGCCGATCACCGCCATCAGTCCAACCGGTCCACATCCAATTACCCCATAGGTTCCTCCTGGCTTCACCTCGGCTTGCCGGGCGCAGAAGAAACCCGTTGACAGCACATCACCCAAGAGAATAGCCTCTTCCCTGCTCACGCCTTCCGGCACCCTCATCAGGGTAGACTCGGCAAGTGGAACGCGCACCCATTCCGCCTGACTCCCGTGAAGCCCCGATCCCTTTTCCTTCCATCCAAACAACTGACCTTTCACGCACCGGCAGGTGAGTCCAATCTTGCAGTAATAACAGCTGCCGCAACTCGTGGTGAAGGGGCTCATCACCTTGTCTCCGACACGCAGTGACTTGACCTCCCTTCCCACCTCTACCACTTCGCCGGTGAATTCGTGTCCCATCGCAGTTCCCGGTTCAATTCCTTTCTCACGCTCATGATACACATGGAGATCCGAACCGCAGATGGCGCACGCCGATACACGGACAATAGCATCGCCAGGCGCTAGAATAACGGGGTCAGCAACGGAAGTAAACCGGATATCCTCTTTTCCCTGAAACGTGAGCGCGTGCATGAAGCAACGTTAACTGAACAGGTTATTCAGTTCGAGGTCGATGCGGCTGACGATGGCTGAAAAGTCTTCGATGTTGGCCACAAAATCAGTTTTATCAATATCGATGGTGAGAATTTTACCGTGGGCGTATTCCGAAGTCCACTTCTCGTAGTGCACGTTCAGATTCTTCAGGTATTCCAACTTGATGTTGTATTCAAAATCCCGGTCGCGTTTTTGAATCTGCTGCACGAGCTTGGGAATATCCGCCTTGAGGTAAATGAGAAGATCAGGCGGCTGAACAAAATTGATCATGGAGTGAAACAGGTCAAGGTAGCTTTGGTAATCCCGATCATTGATGAATCCACTGGCGTGGAGGTTGGACGCAAAAATATAGGCGTCTTCGTAAATGGTGCGGTCTTGAATGATCGTTTTATCGCTTTCCCTGATCTGCCGTACCTGGTTGAAGCGGCTGTTGAGAAAATAGATTTGAAGATGGAACGCCCACCGCTTCATGTCGTCATAAAAATCCCTCAGGTATGGATTATTGTCAACCGATTCGTATAGCGGCACCCACCCATAATGTCTGGAGAGCTTCTCCACGAGCGTAGTCTTGCCTGAGCCAATGTTACCGGAAACCGCGATATGCTTGATTTGAGTCATTGAGATGGTGCTCAGCAGACAACGCATCAAGATCGTCGAATAATTCCCGTCAGGCAAGAAAAGTCTGCATCTGTTCGTTCATTGGATTACGGGAAAATAATGATCTTCGCACCCATGAAATTCTTGCCGGCAATTACCCTAATCATTCTTGTCACCGGCTGTTCATTCAAGCAAAACGAGGACTGTGCCTTCATTCCCGATACCTCTAACATTCCCCTGCAACTGACTTATCAATCCCTGGAGGACTCTCTTCCGGCTATCGTCACAAAAGCAGACCTGGTCAGGTTTATGACAAGCCATCCTGATACCCGCGATATTTTCTTCAACCGTGGCGCCTATCCGAATGATTCTACATTCATCAATCGCCTTTACAGCCGTTTCAGCAACCCCCATTTGGACAGCTTGTTGATGGAGACCCATCGGGTGTTCGGAAACGGGTCGGCTTTACGCGACGAGCTCACCCGGGCGTTTGCTAACCTGAAGTACTACTACCCCGAGGCCGCCATTCCCCGTATTCAGACGCTGATTTCCGGGTTGGAAACCGATTTGTTCGTAACCGACTCTGTGATCTATGTCGGTTTGGACTATTTTCTTGGTCCTGGGGCCAAATACCGCCCCAATAACATGTACGAATACATGCTGCGACGATATACCAAAGATTTCATCGTGCCCTCTGTGGTGCTTCTCATGGGAGTTGACAGCCGCTACAATGCAACCAACGAGGAAGACAAGACCGTGCTGGCGGAGATGGTCGCGTACGGTAAGGCTTACTACTTCGCCAAACGCATGCTACCCTGTGTCTCCGACAGCTTGTTGATTGGCTATTCATCAAGGGAATTGGAAGGGAGCCTGAGGTATGAGAATCTGATCTGGTCCCGGTTAGTTCAGGACGAAGTGCTGTATTCTACCAGCCACCTCGTGAAGCAAAAGTTTCTTGCCGAACGACCAAAGACCATCGAAGTGGGCGAAGAGTGCCCAGGACGAATAGCCCAATGGGTGGGCTGGCGGATCGTGGAGAAATATATGGATGAGCACCCTGAAGTAACGCTGCAGCAACTGATGGCGATCCGTGACGCTCAGAAGATCTTCAAGGATTCCGGCTACAAACCCCAAATCGTAAAGCTCCCTTCGAAAGAGAACTCATGATTCCACAAAGAGTTGCGCAAATCGATCACCAATCGCTTTACGGCTGTATCGTGATTCAGCCAATTGACGGCTTTGCAGCTGAGCTTTGTGAAGTCTCGATCGATCTGCCAGATAGGGCCTGAGCTTTTCAACCAGTTCACCGGGATTATCGGGATTGACGTAAAACCCGCAATTCATGGCTTCAATCTCCTGCCTGATCCAACCTCCAAAATTCACGATGATCAACTTGCCGGCTGCGAGGCCATCAAAGTACTTGTTAGGGCAACCTGTCTCCAATATGGCGGCCGGCCGGTAGCTGACAAACACCGCATCCGTTATGTTCATAATATCTTTTACACCGTCACGATTGACAAAGCCGGTTAGGTTCACATTGATCAGCTTCTTGGTCTGCACCAGTTTCTTGAGCGTTCCTTGCATAGCCCCATCACCACAAATAATGAATGAAACCGGAATGGCTGCCTTGAGGCACTCTTCAGCGCAATACAGGAGCTGTTCCAGTCCATTGGCCATGCCCAGGGCGCCGAGGTAGGAAATGACGAATTTGTCCTTTGCCCCGAAACGTTCTTCGACGACAGAATCCCGTTTTCCTGGCTTGTAGAACACGCAATCCGACATGTTGTGGATCAACTCCACGCGGGTTCCGGGCGCTTTGGCCAGGATGGCCTGCCGGATGGGCTCTGACAACGCAACTACACCAAGCGCCCTGCGATAGGTTGATCGTTCAAATGCAAATAGCAGGCGCTTGGTAATTGGATTTTTGATGAATCCAAGCTCTATAGGGGCATCCGGCCACAAGTCTCCGACTTCAAACCAATACGGTATACTATAGCGCCACTTCATCCATCGCGCACAAACCGCTACCGTTAGAGGGGCAGAAATTGCATAAGTGATGTCGAAGTTGCGATACATGGACCCTGCCCGTATGGCTGCGATCACAAACCTTGCGAACGACCAGGAGCGTGCCCAAAAGGAAAACCGGTTGTCATAGGCGATAGGAAGGTATACGACTTCTATGCCATCAACCGTCTCAACCCGTCGCTTTAACTCGGACGTTGAGGTGATCACCACCACCCGGTGGCCTTTGGTGACCAGGGCCGTGGCCAGGTAATAGGAACGGATGGCGCCCCCCTGCAGGGGAGTATTGAAATGCTGATGGAACAGCAGAATATTCACGGTGCAAAGAAAGGGAATCGCGGCTAGTCGGCCACAACGGCATCGTGCCGGAAGGTTCCGGATGAATCTACAGGAATAAAGACTTTACCGCTGCTACTGTTTTATATGCTGACCGTGGACGTGCATCATGATCTTCTCGATCGCGCGGGCCGAGGGCTCAAGGCTGGCTTTATCCAGGCTTTTGGCAGAGAGCATTAGTTCCCGGTATTGGCGTTGCAACTCCGGGTCGGAAGACAATACGCGGCTAATTTCTTGCGTCTCCTCCTCCGTGGTCTCGTGGTAAATAAACCTGATCAGGTCGTTCTGGGTAAACGTTCTTATCATAGGCATATGGGGTTTTGATCATCTTCTTCCTTAGGTTGATGAGCGCATAGCGCATGCGGCCCAGGGCTGTGTTGATACTGACACCGGTACGGTCAGCGATCTCCTGGAAACTCATGTCCATATAATGACGCATAATGAGCACCTGCTTCTGTTCGGGGGGCAGTTCCTTAATCAGATCGCGAAGCCTTGACTGGGTATCCTGAAGAATTTGTGCGGATTCAGCAGAGTCTTCGGAAAAATCCAGGGAGTTGAACAAGCGACTGTTATCCTCCATCACGATTTCCGGATAACGGCGGTTTTTCCTGTAGGCGTCAATGGCCAGGTTGTGCGCGATGCGGCTGATCCAGGGGAGGAACTTCCCTTCCTCATTGTACCGGCCGCTTTTAATGGTGTTTACAGCCTTGATGAAGGTTTCCTGGAGCAGGTCCTCGGCCCGGTAACGGTCCCTTACAATCAAGTAAATGGCCGTATAAATGCGCGATTTGTGACGATGGAGCAGCACTTCGAATGCCTCTTCGTTACCTTGTTGATAGAGCGACAGTAACTCGCTGTCGCCGCATCTTTTGTTGATC
>JAYRNL010000039.1:0-18785 GCA_041912235.1 Cyclobacteriaceae bacterium | reverse complement strand
TCATCAATTTCGTCGGACTTACCTGCGGGGTCGCGCTGGCCCTGTTGATCTTCGCTTATGTACGTTCGGAAGTGAGCTTTGACAGGTTTCACAGCAGGGCCGACCGGATTTATCGGATCAAGTATCAAACCCCAAACGGTCTGACTCTGGCTACATCCCCGCCACCAATCGCTCCGCTCATGAAAGATTTCTTCCCTGAAGTGGAAACCGCCGCGCGGATGTTTGCCCGAAACGTCAGCATCCGTCGACCCGATCAGGCGGAGGCCTTCGAGGAAACGGGTGTGTTCTTCGCCGATTCGACTATCACCAGCATCTTCGACTTTGAGTTTGTCAAGGGCAGCCCCGAGCGCGCCTTGTACGATGAGTTCACGGTGCTGATCACGGAAGAGATGGCCACGAAATATTTTGGGGATAAGGACCCCGTGGGAGAAACCTTGTTGTTTTCGGGCGACCATGCCTTCAAGGTGATTGCTGTCGTCAAAGACTTCCCGGAGAATTCGCACTTGCGTTTCCATATGCTGGTGCCCCGTGAAAACATGTTCGACCTGGAGACCCCCCAGGCTGCAGAAATCATGAGGAAGAATCTCGCCATGAATTTCGTCATCAGCCACTCCTATACCTACGTGTTGCTGAAGCCCGGCGCCGACCCCCGCAGTGTTGACGCCAACATGAACGCGCTGCTGGAGAAACATGCGTTGCCACAGGTCCGGGTAGGACAAGTGTTCACCCTCCAGCTGCTCACCGATATCCACCTCACGGACAATGTACTGGCGGAGCCGTCGTCGACCAATTCAATCAACAACCTCCTGATCTTTATCGCTGTGGGCATCGTTACGCTGCTTATCGCCTGCATCAATTATATCAACCTCAGCACAGCGCAGTCGTTCACCCGCATCAAAGAGATCGGTATCCGCGTCATTATGGGATCCGGAAAGCCACAGATCATCTTTCAGTTCCTAACCGAAAGTTTCCTCTTCTGCCTGGTCTCCCTCGTGCTGGCCTTTGGGGTGATGTATGCAGCGTTACCCTACATGAACCAGTTGACCTCGCGCAACCTGAATTTCCTGGAGATTGTTGATCTGCGTTTGATGGGAGTGTCTGCGGTCATGCTCCTGGCTATGACGGTGCTCGCCGGTGGGTATCCTTCGTACTTTGTGGCGAGCTTCAATTCGGTAGGCTCATTGAAAGCCCAGGGCGCGCCGGGAAGTGGAACGCAATGGCTCAGGCGCACGCTCGTGGTATTTCAGATGGCTATCGCCAGTCTCCTGCTGGTGGGCTCGCTGGCGATTATCGATCAGCTTCACTTCGTACAGGACAGGCCGTTGGGTTTTCAGAAGGAGCATATCATCACCGTTCCGCTGGGAAGTCAGAACATGAACCGAATCTTCAGTCAGAGCGACTCCGCATACCGCCGGCGGCTGCAGAGTTTTCGCGATGAGATCGAAGCGCTGACGGGGGTTAAGAAGACCACCTTGTCGTCGAGCGCTCCCGGTTTGGGCGCCACCTATCGGGGTACCATCCCTGAAGGATTCACCAAGGAAGATAATTTGTTCATGGCCAACTTCTCAGTCGACTACGATTACAACGACACCTATGAGATGGAGTTGGTGGCGGGACGATGGTTTGACCGGGAGCATGGAACCGACGCGACGGAGGCGTTCATCGTCAATGAGACTGCCGTGAGGGAGTTCAAGTGGGAGTCGGCGGATCAGGCGCTGGGCAAGACCATCAACCGGGAAGGAAAGCTGGGTAAGGTGATCGGGGTGATGAAGGATTTTAACTTCACCTCACTGACTTCCCCCATCACGCCGGTTGTGGTGGAATTGAATCCGAACCAGTTCGGTGCCCTTTCCATTCGCTTTGAAAACGACCAGGTGGAGCGAACCATCGACGACATAGAAGCAAAGTGGAACGCCATGTTTCCGGAGAAGGCATTTGAGTTCTCCTTTTTGGATGATCAGTTGAACCAGCAATATGACGAGTACGTCAGCTTTGGCGCCATCATCCGCACCTTCACCGGCATCGCCATGCTCATTTCCTGCCTCGGTGTCTATGGACTGGTGTTGTTCGTCGTTCAGCGCAAGGTTAAGGAAATTGGGGTGAGGAAGGTGCTGGGTGCTTCCGTTCCCAGCCTCCTGCAGCTTATCAGCAGGGAATTTGTTGCCCTGGTATTCACCGGCTTCCTGTTGGCAGCACCCTTATCCTACTACCTTATCAACCAATGGCTGGGAAATTTCACCTACCGCATTGAACTGAGCCTGCTTACCTATGGGATTACGTTGCTAATGCTCATGGCGGTCACCCTTCTCACGGTCAGCCACCAGGCGGTGAGGGCCTCGCGGGCGAATCCGGTGAAGTCCTTACGGAGCGAATAGTCAGTCAATTCTGACTATCGGGGCAGGTGCGCGACTAATTCAACTTCCAACTTGGCATCGGCCATGTAAAGACGTGTAATCTGCACCCACGTTGCCGCGGGGAAATCGCCATGATAGAATGCCTTTCTGGCCGCGTTATATTTTTTCATGGATTCGATGTCCGTCGTGTAGAGGTTTTCTTTGACCACATGCTGGAACGTGGCGCCAAACTGGTTGAGCGTTCGCTCCAGGGTACGGTACACCCGGATAATTCCTTCCGGTGTGATTTCGCGGCTCACGGCCCCCGAGATGTAAAGCACATTGTCCACTTTGACTACCTGGGCATAACCTGCCGTGGTATCCTGTTTCATGGGGTTATCAAAGTGCCATTTGTCTTTGGCGATTGCGGCGGATTGCGCCAAGGTGCAAGCGGGAAGCAAGAAGAGGACGAAGACGAGAGGGATTTGTTTCATAACCTGGTTTTATTGAACCTAAGTCAGAAACGAAATTGGAGCGATGACGGTTTTACGCTGCGTCGATTAGGCCGGCAGGGGGATCAGGATCAGGATGCGGCAGTCTCCAACATCGCAATGTCGATCTTGCGCATCTTTAGTATGGCTTGCATCACCCGCTGAGCTTTAGCCTGATCCTTGTCACCATCTGTTCCATCAGCCGCCTCGGAATGATCTGATCCCTGTTCACCGGCCACCGTTCACGGTCTCCCTACCGCCTCAGTCGCTCGGCCATTGTTCACCTTTCCGATCAGCCGACGCATCCTCATGCTTCCACCCATCCAGGTAACCGGAAAGGCAGTAACAGCAAGCGCTATCGGGTACCAACGCTCTGACAGGTTCCAGGCGACAATTATCCCGACAACGCAAAGGGCAGCACCAATGGATCCGAGAATGATTACATGTCGCATCGGGCGAGAAGGGGACAACCAGGCTGTGACGTAGCCGCCGAGAAAAGTGTAAATCAGACGATAGGAAAGGGCCACTAAAAGCATCCATGTTACCAACATGCCCTGTTCCGGCGGTGTGAAAATGCCGGCCTTTTCGAGCGCCGTGTCCGTAGCCAGGGAGAGGACAACATTTACAAGGATTCCGGCCAATACGGCCCAGATGCTTTTTAACATAAGTAAGAGTGAAAGTTACTGGTTTTAACGGTAACGACTTGACCATCGATTCACGTTGAATCAAGTGGTTGACTAAGTGTCACTCCGGCCTGTCCTTGAGGACTCCAATCACGTTGATGTTGTTCTTCCGGCTCGAAGACGGAAGTCATCATGACGAGGTGACTCCAAACCTGTGCCGGCTATGAACCGGTTTGGGTTGGTTGATCAGGAAAGAAAATCCTTGACGTCAGTGTACGGAAGGCTGAACGCTTCAGCGACGGCTTTGTAGACGACTTTGCCGTTGATCACATTCAGTCCTTTGCGCAACTCGGTGCTATCCTGGCAGGCTTTCTTCCAGCCGTTGCCGGCCAGCTTCAGCGCGTACGGCAGGGTGGCGTTGGTTAACGCAAGGGTAGAAGTATAGGGCACCGCACCCGGCATGTTCGCTACACAATAGTGAACGACATCGTCGATGATGTAGGTGGGGTTCTCGTGCGTGGTCGGCTTGCAGGTCTCGATACAACCTCCCTGGTCAACGGCTACGTCAACCAGCACGGTGCCGGGGCGCATCGACTTGAGCATGTCTTTGGTAATCAACTTGGGCGCCTTAGCCCCGGGGATCAACACCGCGCCGACAATCAGGTCGTGGGTCTTGACCAAATCGCGCAGTACGTAGTCGTTGGAGACCATCGTATGCACGTTCTTCGGCATGACGTCATCGAGGTAGCGGAGGCGGTTGATGTTCACATCCGTAATGATCACGTCAGCGCCCATGCCGGCAGCGATCTTGGCGGCATTGGTGCCGACCACTCCACCGCCGAGGATGAGTACTTTAGCGGGCATCACACCGGGTACGCCGCCCAGCAGGATGCCACGGCCCTTCAGCGGCTTCTCCAGGTATTTCGCTCCTTCCTGTATCGCCATGCGCCCCGCCACTTCGCTCATGGGCACCAGCAATGGGAGGCTCCCGTCGACACGTTCAACGGTTTCATAGGCCAGGCAAACGGCTCCGGTCTTGATCATCGCGTGGGTCAAGGGTTCGTAGGAGGCGAAATGAAAATAAGTGAAGACCAGTTGATCCTTGCGGATGAGGTTGTACTCCTGTTCAATCGGCTCCTTCACCTTCATGATCATTTCGGCCGTGCTGAACACTTGCTCGGCCGCAGGGAGTATCTTGCCTCCGGCGCGAACATATTCGTCATCGCTGAATCCGCTGCCTTCGCCGGCGGTAGCCTGGATGTAAACTGTGTGACCGCGACGCGTAAGTTCCTGCGCTCCGGCAGGAGTTAGGGCAACGCGGTTTTCGTTATTCTTGATTTCCTTGGGTACGCCGACAATCATAATTGAAGTGTTGAAGTTCAGAGTGCTATTTGTATTTCGGTCCAGTTAATCGATCCCTGTCCACCGATCACCGATCTATTTGGCGGGCAAAGTTAGAAGAAAAGAGGCTAGTTTAGTGCTAAGAAGTGCAAATTTGAATCCTTGAACTCTCGTCACCTCTACGCGTTTTATGGTTCCTTGCGGCAGGGCATGAGCAACCATCGGCGCTTTCGCAATGGAATCGAATTTTTGTTCATGGAAACCCTCCGCGGCTATCGCCTTCACGCCATGCGTTGGTATCCCTACGCGGTTAAGACCGGCAACCCTGCCGATAGCATCGTGGTCGAAGTTTGCCGCATCACGGATGCCGAAGTCGAAAAGGCAATCCACGACCTGGAACTCAGCGTGGGGTACTCTTATGATGAGGTCATCATTCGCGGGGAACCAACGGGCATCTATCTCTACGCCGAAAGTGGCGCGGAACCTTTGGTGAAAGAAGGCGATTGGGTAAAATTCTTCGGTTCACGATAAGTGACCCCTTATTTTATTTGGAGGACTTTCAATCGTTTGAAGGACCCTTTGAATTTGCCTACTTTTGATTGATATCCCTTCCCCATTCTTCACACCGGATGAGTCAGACACGAAGTACCCTCAAGCCGCCTGCCACAAAGAAGAACGTTCAGGAGATTCTGAACGACTACCGGCTTGCCGTGGCCAGTCGTGAAGCGAGCCTCATTGGACGGAAGGAAGTTTTCATGGGGAAAGCGAAGTTTGGAATCTTCGGCGACGGCAAGGAAGTGGCGCAAATAGCCATGGCCAAGGTGTTTCGGCCGGGTGATTTCCGATCGGGTTATTACCGCGACCAGACCTTTATGCTGGCCATCGGCGAACTTACGCTGCAGCAGTATTTCGCCCAGCTTTATGCGCACCCGGATGTTCAGGCTGATCCGTCGTCGGCAGGCCGACTGATGAATGGACACTATGCAACCCGCATGCTGGATAGTGCCGGCGAGCTGAAAGATCTTACCAAGATCAAGAATAGCTCAGCGGACATTTCGCCAACGGCAGCCCAGATGCCCCGCCTGGTGGGTCTTGCGTATGCCTCTAAACTCTTTCGCAATAATTCGGCCCTTTCCGGACTGACGAACCTTTCGCGTGAAGGCAGTGAGGTGGCGTTTGGAACAATTGGCAATGCCTCGACATCAGAGGGAATGTTCTTCGAAGCCATCAACGCGGCAGGCGTATTGCAAATCCCCATGTTGACCGCGGTGTGGGATGACGGCTACGGCATATCGGTTCCGGCCGAGTATCAGACGACCAAAGGCAGTATTTCGAAAATCCTTGCCGGTTTCCAGCGTGGGCCCGGCGAAAAAGGCATAGAGATCTTCACGGTGCGGGGATGGGAGTATGAGGAATTGATCAAGACGTTCCGGAAAGCTGAAAAGGTTTGCCGTGAAGAACATGTTCCTGTCCTCGTTCACGTCACCGAAATGACGCAACCACAGGGACATTCCACGTCTGGCTCCCATGAGCGCTACAAGAGTAAGGAGCGCCTCCAATGGGAGGTGAAACACGACTGCATCACCAAGATGCGCGAATACATCCTGGAGGAGGAGTTGAGCACACCGGAAGAGCTGGATGCGATCGAGAAGGAGGCCAGGGCCTTCGCGAAATCGGAGCGCGAGGTTGCCTGGAAAGCGTTTAATGCAGCTATCCAGGAGGAACAAAAGGAGTTGGAAGGATATCTCGATGAGGCCGCCTCAGCTTCCACCGAGATCGCTGAGATTCGCCAGAAACTTTCAGCCACCGTCAACCCTCTCCGGCTGGATGCCATGAAGGCAGCGCGGCAAGCCGTATGGTTGCTCCGTGGCCAAACCCTTGACGCACGTGAAAAGATCATAGGCTGGCTCGACCGCCGCATGAAGGAAAGCTATGATCGGTTCAGCTCACATATGTTCTCCACTTCGGAGAACTCCGCGCTGAATGTGGCGGAGATAAAGGCTTCCATTCCGGAAAACGCACCGCTCATCGACGGGCGCGAAGTGTTGCAGGCCTGCTTCCGCGCCGCCTTCGAGCGAGACCCCCGCGTGCTGGCCTTCGGCGAAGATGTGGGCCGCATTGGCGATGTGAATCAGGGGCTTGCGGGCATGCAGGAAAAATTCGGTGAATGGCGCGTGACGGATACCGGCATACGGGAATGCACAATCATTGGCCAGGGCATCGGACTTGCCCTGCGCGGACTGCGACCCATTGCTGAAATTCAATACCTCGATTACTTGCTCTATGCCATTCAGATCTTGTCCGATGACCTGGCTTGCCTGCAGTACCGTACCAAAGGCGGACAGAAGGCACCGTTGATCATCCGGACGCGGGGTCATCGCCTCGAAGGGGTCTGGCACGCCGGCTCACCAATGAGCATGATTCTCGGCAGCCTGAGAGGTATCCATGTTCTCGTCCCACGGGACATGACCCAGGCGGCCGGTTTCTATAACACCATGCTCAAGTCGGATGATCCGGCCCTGATTATTGAGTGCCTGAATGGCTATCGCTTGAAAGAGCACCTGCCCTCCAATATCGCTGAATTCACGGTGCCGCTGGGAACACCCGAGGTGTTGCGCGAAGGCAGTGATGTAACCGTGGTGACCTACGGATCCATGTGCCGGATAGCGATGGAAGCCGCGCATGAACTCGATCGACTGGGAATTTCCACTGAAGTGATCGATGTGCAGTCCCTGTTACCTTTTGATATCCACCATACCATCCTTGCATCGGTGCGCAAAACAAACCGCGTGGTGTTTGCCGACGAGGATGTCCCGGGAGGAGCCACAGCGTACATGATGCAGCAAGTCCTCGAGGGGCAGGGGGCCTTTCGCTATCTTGATGCAAGCCCGTTTACCATTGCCGCAAAAGAACATCGTCCCGCTTACGGCAGCGATGGGGACTACTTTTCAAAACCCAATGTGGAGGAAATGGTAGATCGAATTTACAGTCTCATGAACGAGTCTGACCCGGGCCGTTATCCTTCCCTGTACGAAAGTCGTTAACCGCTCTTCTTGATTTGCTGGAGCGTGAACTCCGGAGTTTCCAGGGTATTGCTTCGGTTCAGTTTCCGATCCTGAATCATTACCCTTAGTTTCAGCGTCTTGATGCTGAATAGAATCGAGAATCCTGTTGAGGGCATGGCGTAGCGAATCCGGCCGTCGAGCGCTGCATCGCGACTCAAATCCTTGGATAATACCGGGAACCGGCCATCGAAGGTGAGGCCGCACTGCGGATAGGCGAATTCCTGGGTCCAATCGAATTCTTTCCAGGTACCATCATTGTTCTTGACAAGGAAGTCTACGAAGATGTTGTAGTGATTGGGGTTCTTCTGAAAGTAAAAGGTGTCGACCTTGTTATTGCTGGTCAGGATTTCCCAGTTTACGCAGTTGTAGGGTTTTACGAATGCCGGAAGCGTGTCAAATCGCTCCATGGTGCGCTTGCTCTTGTAGCTGAGAAAAAGGGGGTCGAAGGCCGGATAGTAGTATTGAAACCCGAGCGTATCAAAAAACGCCCGGCTGTGGTAGGGGTAGAGCGTATCGTTGGGGTCATTGGGATCAAGTCCCATGTCGCCATCGCCGTCCTTGAACTTGACGGTCAAAATGAGGGAATCCGGATCCGAAGGGTTTGATACATCAACGAAGGAAACGCTTTCGTACTCGATAACAGGAACCTTGGAGTAGACCGGTGGTTCAAAGCACGAGGCCAGGAGAAGGGCTATTACCCCTGCATAGACAAGCCAATTTCCCGGCGACTTCATTTAGTTATACCTTTAAAATCCTGTAAAATTGGAGACGCTTGCAGACTTTTGAAAGTTTCGACCGGGAATTATATCCTTCCAACGATGCCGCGTTCGAAGAAATTGCGCTGCGCCTCTTCCGGTTCCAGGCTGAACACAATCCTGTCTACCGTCAATACCTCGCCTATATCGCGGTAGATCCGCGCCATGTAACCTCAATAAACAGTATTCCTTTCCTTCCCATATCGCTGTTCAAGTCGCACCTGCTGAAAACAGGCACCTGGGAACCTGAAGTGATATTCACCAGCAGTGGCACCACGGGTCAAACGGTGAGTCGTCATGCCGTTCGGTCGAGGGAATTTTACTTTCGTCACAGCCAGCTGATTTTTGAAGAGCTATATGGTCCATTGAGCAATTTTCATGTCTTGTGCTTGCTGCCATCCTACCTGGAGCGGACGGGATCGTCGCTGGTAGCGATGGCTGGCCATTTTATAGCCCAAAGCGGTTCTCCATATTCGGGTTTTTTTCTTCGCGACCTGGACCGGCTTGCCCAAACGCTGGAGTCCATTCGCGATGATCGCAGGATCTTGTTGCTGGGGGTGTCTTTTGCCTTGCTCGACCTGGCGGATGGCTTTGACCTGGACCTCAGTCAATGCATCGTGATGGAGACAGGAGGGATGAAAGGAAGAAGAAAGGAAATCACGCGTGCTGAACTGCATGAAGCGCTGAAAAAGAACCTTCATGTCGGGGCCATCCATTCCGAGTACGGCATGACGGAATTGCTTTCGCAGGCCTACTCGCCAGGGGAGGGATTGTACACCTGCCCTCCCTCGATGAGGGTGGTATTAAAGGAGATTAATGATCCTTTTTCGACAGCCAGCCCTGCATCCGGCGTAATCAATGTCGTTGACCTCGCGAATTTTCATTCCTGTGCATTTATTGAAACTCAGGATTTAGGAAAGTGGCACCAGGGTGGTCACTTTGAGGTACTTGGCCGTATGGATGCTTCTGACGCCCGGGGTTGTAACCTCCTGGCGGAATAGGCATTTTTATCGCCAAATGGACAAAAAAGTACGTTGAATTTGCTTTAAAGACCGGTATTCCTATTTTTGCTTAAAGTAAACCCGCTATTATGAAGAAAGTACTCGCCTTCGTCGCCCTCGTTGTTCTGCTCGCTTCCTGCAGCCAGTACACCTGCCCGACGTACAGCAAAAAGGAGGTAAAGCGGCCGACTGAGAACCGCATTTAAGCCTTAGACGTACTTTTTTACGTCCTCGGCTTTGATGGTGTCTCCGGCCATAATCACCAGCCTTTCAATGACATTCCGAAGCTCGCGGATGTTCCCTGTCCACGGATAGCTTTCGAGTAACTTCTCGGCCTTTGGGTCAAGTTTCTTCTTTTTAGACCCGTACTCTTCCGCCAAATCGGTCAGGAATCTTTCAGCCAGTATCGAAATATCCTCTTTTCTTTTCGATAGTGAGGGGACAGGGATCAGGATGACGCCCAGTCGATGATACAGGTCCTCGCGGAACCGGTTCTCACTGATTTCTTTTTTCAGGTCTTTATTGGTGGCGGCCAGCACGCGGACATTAATGGCGATATCTTTTTCGCCGCCCACGCGCGTGATCTTGTTTTCCTGGAGTGCCCGCAGCACCTTGGCCTGGGCCGCAAGGCTCATGTCGCCGATTTCATCCAGAAACAAGGTGCCACCTTCGGCTTGCTCGAACTTGCCGATGCGTTGCTTCACGGCGGAGGTAAATGATCCCTTTTCATGTCCAAAGAGTTCGCTCTCAATGAGCTCGCTGGGAATCGAGGCGCAATTGACTTCAACAAAGGGTCCCTCGCTGCGGCTGCTCTTCTCGTGGATGGCCCTGGCCACCAGTTCTTTTCCGCTTCCGTTGGGTCCTGTAATGAGTACACGGGCTTCGGTTTGCGCAACTTTATCCACCATTTCACGCACCTGTTCAAGGGCGGCGGAGTTGCCGATCATTTCGTATTTGCGGGAGACCTTCTTTCGCAACGACTTGGTTTCACGAATGAGTGACTGGCGGTCAAGCGCATTTCGAACGGTGACGAGCAGCCGGTTGAGATCGGGTGGTTTCTGAAGAAAATCGTAGGCGCCCATCCGGAGTGCATCCACAGCCATCTCGGTGGTTCCGTGGGCGGAAATCATTACAAAAGGGCAGGCGATGTTCTTTTCTTTCGCTTTCGAGAGCACTTCCATGCCGTCCATTTTGGGCATCTTGATATCGCAAAAGGCGAGGTCGTAATGAGTGGACTCCAACAGGTGGAGCCCCTCAGCGCCATCGCGCGCTTCGTCCACTTCAAGCTTCAGTTCTTTCTGATCGAGAAGAATATCTTTGAGCACGGCCCGGATGCTGGCTTCGTCTTCGATGATTAGGATTTTGGGCATGGGCAAAAATAGCGAAACCTGCTGCGCTTTCACGCAACAGGTTTCATGTTAAAAAAGCAAGCCGATAAGCCGGGTTCTGTTCCCCGATGGTTGTCGGGGCTCCTATCATTTATCTGGCGACGACATCGCTGGCGTGCTCAATCAGCCTACCCGCGCCGATACTCCGACGAATCGGAGGTGAGAACGAGCCGTTCTGCGATCGGCACTGTTTGGCCTTTCAACTCGTAAGGTTTGCCATGCCTCCGTCATCACTGACGGAGCGGTGGGCTCTTACTCCACCTTTTCACCTTTTCCTCCCGGGACACGTCCCGGGGGGTAGTCTGTTTTCTGTGGCACTCTCTGGCCCCCGGCTCTTTTGCCGGGGTCCTTCCTGTTAGGAAGTACGATGCTCTGCGTTGCCCGGACTTTCCTCCCCATTGCTGGAGCGATAGGATAGCCTGCGATGCAAAGATAATGAATTGGCGGAGGTACCGGGAAAATTCAGCTTTACTGAAAGCGTCCCGCACCCAGGAAGCCGATCGGCAGGTTCGTCGAGCCCTTCATCGAAAGGTCGGCCATTATTTCGCCAATAACACTTGTAAACTTGAAACCATGCCCGCTGAAACCTGCGGCAATAGCCACATCCTTGTCATAGCCAGGAAGGTAGTCGATGATGAAATTTTCATCTGGCGTACTAGTGTAGAGACAAGTCTTCATGGTCAGCGTACGTTCATAGGCATCAGGGATGAACTGCTGCAGGAACGCAACCAGCGTCTTTTCGTCAGATTCTTTCTTGTCCCGATTAACCTTATCCGGATCCGTGACGTCACCGCCCGGGTAGTGCAAGGCCAGTTTTAGTCCGAGGGGTCCGCCAAATTTACCCGCGGGCAAAATGGGGAACCCGTAGAAGTCATGGCCATTGTCTTGCAGTAACCAGCAAGGGAACCTGCCGATTTCAAAGGCTTCCCATTTCCGGGGTTTCATCCAGGCGACGGCCTGCCGGGTTACCTTCAGTTTGGGAGCCAGGCCCGGAATCATTTTGCCTGCCCAGGGTCCGGCGGTAATGACTAATTTGCCCGCCTCGTAGGTGCCTTGGGTCGTCTTAACCGTGATGACACCGTTTGTGCGTTTCCATTCCAGTACTTTTTCCCGGGTCCGGATTACGGCCGATTTCAAGATGGCTTGTTCAACCAGGAGCAGAATACAGCGCTCAGGAGTGAGCAGTCCTGCATCGGGTTCTTCTAATCGTTCATACCCCGATGGCAAGTTGAACTGGGGAAACTTCTTCAAACATTCCTCCTCAGTAAGTTGATTGACAGGTATAGAATACTTCTGTGATGATTTCTTGACGGTTCCAATAAAAGGGTTCTTTGGCTCTCCGAAGTAGGCGAGTCCTGTTCTGAAATAAACCTGTGCGCCTGTTTCTGACTCTAATGTCCTCCAGTTCTCATAGGCACGTTCAAGCAAAGGGACATAAGCGGAATCTTCACCGTATGCTTTCCGGATGATTCGGCTCTGCCCGGCATGTGAGCCCAGCTCATGAGGGATATCGAACTGTTCAAGGCCAAGCACCCTGTATCCCCGTTTGGCCAGGTGATAGCATGCGGATGACCCCATGCTGCCAACGCCCAGGACAATGACATCGAACCGGGTTTGAGGACTGGTTTGCTCAATTTCCTTTTGAACATGCGCATACAGCTCTGAATAGGACAAGGATGCGGCAAGCGCTCCCGATGTTTTGTGGATGAAATCCCTGCGCTTCAAATGAAAAGTTTCAATGATTGACTAATGCGTGGTTTCGGAGGTACCTGCTTATGCGCCTGACCAGCGCAGCTTCGCGTCATCCTCACTACCGATCACAGGTCCCACTAGTGTATATCCGATCCGGCAATCTTCATCTCGTACTGGTCGGCAATGTTGGCGACTTCCTGTAGCATCTCTTTAATGTCTTGTTCATTGACGCCCGCCAGCGAGGATACGGCCTCGACCTGGAGGTAATTATCGGCAATCATGAACCGGCAATAGTTGAAGTAGGCGGTTTGCTCCAGCAGCATCTTGAAATCGATGTTATTGTTAAGCGGGCAAACCTTGGAAGTAAACAGGATGACTTGCCTGTTGTAGAGCGCACTCTGCTTGATGTTCCCCATCACGGTTTGAAAGCGGTTACCTGAAACCGGAATAATGATGACCGACAGGCTGTTGGTGTACTCAATGTATTGCCCGCGGATCTCTTCCGCGTAGCTTTTCATGAAGTTGGAGAGGTTCATACGAGGGCTCGCTAGGTTGAGCTCAAATTAGGCATTTCTGAACAAAAACCAGCATTAAAAGTAGATCGCATGGAAGCGTACGCCTCTTGCCGACAGTTCCAATGTGGGCGCCGGGACCTTAATGATATTAATCACATAGAGCAATGACCGAAGCGGCCGCGACGGGGTGCTTATGTAACTGAAGTCAAGGTCAACGGAGATGAAGTACTTTCTTTCCGGATTCAGGTTGGCTGCCTGGTTCTGAAAGTCCCGACCATAGATCATGCCGTCGGCACCGGTTCCAACGGCAAGGTTGAGCCAGCGCGGCAAGGGAAGTTTTGGGATGCGTACACGGTACCAAAAGGTCTGACCATTATAATCTTTAAGCATTTCCTCAAGCCAGCTGTTGCCCAGCACATCGGGCCGCAACGGGGCGAAGGCAGTAGGATGGAATGAAAACTTTGGCCAGAGGAAGATATTCTTCCAAAATGCCTGTTGACCCAGATAGGCCATCGCGCCGAGCGCATTGGCAAGGATATCGTAGACAGACGCCCCATACGCCACCGAAAATCCATCGAACACTTCAATGCCCGATACCAGGCAAAATCCCATGAATGCACCGGCTCGACCGGCTCGCGGATCTTCCAGTCCGGCCCATCTCATCAGTCGGGCGGCCAGCACGCTCACATGAAATGTCCAGCATAGGTGAGCCAGCTTGTCCATTTGCTTCCACTCGGGGAGGTCGTCGAAAAAGTGAAACGTCGAGACCCACTGTGGCGAATACCAGGCTGAACCGAGGGCGAGCATTACGAAAGTGTAGACACCGGCGACAATCCAGATTACTTTTCGCACCCGCGAGGGGTTGTTCGGGCCAGGTTGAGTCACGCGTCTCTATTTGTTCCCTTTTGGATCTTCCTCATCGTTGGCCAGCGAAGGGTTGGCTTCCAGTTCCCTGCGACGACGCTCGCGTGCTGACATCAGCAACTCGCTGAAGGTGTTGAAATTTTCTGTGTAAAGAAGGCTTGTTCCTGTGGTCACAGCTGCCGTTTGCGTATTGAGCGAACTCTGCAGCTGGTTCACGTTCGAACGGCTGTACATCTTTACCTTGAATTTCCCGTCAGGCGTGAGCAGGTAGTCGACCGTCCAGTCGCCGGCGATCGTAGCCAGTTCGGATCGGTTGGGCTGGTTGCCGCCAAAACTACCGTCCTTGCTTACGCGCAGGCGGCCCCCGAGAAAAGAATACGAAAGCCGCAATTGGAAGGTATTGAATGCCTCAGCGTCCAACGTGCCCAAGTCGAGGTCGATCTCAAGATTTTCGTCAACCTGGCTGAGCCAGTAGCTGAGCTGATTGCTGAGCAGTTCGCTTACGCTATTGTAGAGCGTGGAGCTGTTGGCGCTGATGGCAAAGGCGTTGGGGGGCGAAAGCTTGCGCAAGACGATCAGACTGAACACCTGCAGCTTCAGTTCCGTTTCATCGAGTTTGGTCTTGAATGCCTCGAATTCAAAGCGAAGGCGAACGGATCGTCCATCCTGGGTGATCACGTTGTCGGGAAGGTCGCGTGCCGACAGGTCAAAATTCAGGTTCGGCGACAACATCTGCCCGTCGAGCTTAAGCAGCACTTCGACCGGATATTTCCTCCGGATGGCCGGGTCAGAGACCAGCGACTGATCCTGCAGAATCGGGCCCATGGAGGTTAGTTGGCGATAGCTGGCCGTAATGGCGAGCGTGGCTTCATAGGGATCTCCCGACCACGAAATGGAACTTCCCGGCTTGATCTGGAATTCCTTATTGATGACGTCGTACAGGGTGAAATTATAAGCGCCCTCCGTGAAGTCAACACGGCCGAACATGTTAAATTCTCCTTTCGTGTCAATCTGCAGCCGTAGGTCGCCGCGCCCACGGCCTCGAATGATGTCGCCAGACTTTATGTCGAAAATAATTTCGGCGTAAGCATCTGGCGTAATATCCACGTTGAGGTCGAGCGTAATCCCAGTCAGTTCGCGCTTGACAGGTGCCGGGCCTTTCTTCTGCGTCTTGATATTTTGCGTGAAGCTTACAAATTGGATGTATTCCTTTTTCTCCTGCGATGAGTTGGACCCGCCCAACGGAAGCGAAAGGCGTGTGTTCCGGTTGGTAGTCGCCGTAGAAGAAATTCTCAGGTTGTTAATAGGCCCCTGGATGTTCAGTGTACCCGTCCCAAAGGCTTGTCCATAGAACATGTCGTTATCTCTCAGGTTGGTATTGAGCACTTGAAAATTGTTGAAGGAGGCATCCAGGCTGACCGTCATGCGGGAGAAATTACGGTGCACCATTTTGCCGTCCAGCTTTGCGGAGTTCTTGAAGACATCGGTGAGATTAAATCCCTTGAATTGAATTTCGGTGGGAGTGAGGGCAATAGTACCGGTGACTTTATAAACGGTTTTTAGGTAGTCGATCATGAACTGTCCGTTGCTTAGCCTGGCCTCGCCGTTGATCCGGGGCTCGCTGAAGGTGCCCTTGATATCATACTCACCGGTGAGCGTGCCGTCAAGTTGAGAAAAGAGTCCCCTGACAATGGGTTCGATCAGGCGGACGTTGGCTTTGTCAAGGATCGCCTTGGCCCTCAGGGGGCTTACGGCATCTTTGGGGTCATAATACCCCTCGATGTCCAGAATGCGGTTGTCCAGCCGGTCTACCGTCAGGTCAATGTTAAAATTCTCCGTCACGGGATCCAGCATGTTGTTGCCGCGTACCTCGCCGACAAAAAACTTGTTGATCGTGAGGGAGTCGACCTCAAGAACATTTTCAATGAATAGATCGTCGTAAATGTCCTTCTGAATGATGGTCGCGTTGAGTTTTCCTCCAAATTTTTCCGTGCTGTAGAAATTCAGCAAGGCAAGGTTGAGCTCTTTGATGTCAACCACGAGCGCTTTGGTCGAGTCCTTCGAAATGAAGCCGTCAATTTTTACGGATTGATTATCATGGAAGAACCCCACATGGTTGAGACTCCATTCCTTGCCCTTTACAAGTACATAGTTGTTGCCGTGGGTCTCCCAGTCTTCACCGAGGAGCCTGATTACCGAAGGCTGCAGCTTGATTTTAGTGCTGTCCTCCAGAAAGTCGATCTCGGCGTTCAATTGCACCCGGTTGTCATAACCCAATTGTTCAGCGTCCATGCGGAAATCAATATGATCCATGTTCCATATTCCTTCCACGAATAATTCTTTTGTCGTCATGGTCTGGTTCAGGCGCTGCTTTTCTGAAATCACCGTGAGTTGGGCCAGTACCTGGGTGCTGTCCCTGATCTTTGACCCATTGAACTCAATTTCGTTTTGATAGAATTTCTTCCCGTATAATTCCACGCTGTCAATGAGGGTGAGGACGTGAAGTCGTGAAGTGGTACTGTTCGAAAACTCGCCTTGAATGTTCGTTTCGGGGGAGACGAACAGGGGGATATCCAGACTATTGAACAACTGATTGGCGTCATGAACCGTGACATCGATCCTGGCTTTGTAGTTCTGTGAAGTTGCCGGCTTTTTGTCATAGTAGGCCTTGATCGCATCGGGGTCGTTGCGGATGTTGAGTAGAAACTCCTCGATCAGAATCCGGATATCGCTGAACATGGTCGAGTAAAAGAAGTTCCCCGTCAGGGAAAGGTCCGCCATGGAACTCCTTACGATAAGCGCGCGTCCATCCTTGTGCTTTTCAGAAATCAGGTGTATCGAGTCGAGCCGGAAGGATTCATCACCAAAACGCATCACGGTCTTGTTAAAGAGTGCATTACCAACGATGGAATCGAGTTGAAGGCCCTTGCTGTCGATGTTCAACCGGGTCTGCAGGAAAAAATCCCTCCTGGTCAGTTTGAGTTCATGCATCAGGGCGGTGTCCAACCGGGCTTGAATGTTGATCCGGTCATGGTTCTGCCTCAGGTCGATGGACCCATCCATGCTGAATTGCAGGTTGGGGTCGTCGATGGTCATGTTGCCCTGGAAAAACTCGTTGGCGAATCGTGCATTGGAGGTTATGTTCTGGTAGTTATAGCCCCGGATGCCGATGGATGCGATTTCGCCTTTCAAGACGAAGTCGGCATTTTGTTTGGTGAATCCTTTGCCGTTGATGTTACCGGTGAGGTTCACCGTCTGAAAATTTACCGTGTCCTTGAAGAACTCTCCCAGTTTGAAATCTCTCAGGGTTAGGTTACCCCGATAGGCGGTGAGACCAAGATTCCCTTCGCTGAGTTTGTAGTTGATGTCGGATTTGATCCGGCCCAGCTTTGTGGTGAGATCACCATCCGCGACAAAGTCATTGGTAAATCCCAGGAAATTGCCGTTGAGTTGAATGCGGCCCAGCGGTTCCAAAGCGTCGTTCACGTACTGGGGAAAAAGGAAAGCCAGATCTTTTCCATACACCACCGAGGGCTTCAGGCGGAGGGTAATGAAGGTTTCCTGGATGGAGGGCAGGCCATCCATGTCGAGGCTTCCGTTGACGGAAGTCGCTCCGACGGACACAGCCATAGGCTTGAAAGTAAACCGGCTGATTCGACCGCGAAAGTGACCACTCACGGTTACCGTTTCCTTCCAGGTTTCAAGCCCCCGGGCAAAGTGAGAGATATCTTCGGGGTGGATCCGGGTCTCTTTCATCCGGGCATCCACATTTACCTTGTTGACAAAGTCGCTCAGGTCGCGCTGGCTGCTATAAGTGAAGATGAGTGTATCAGCCACATGGCTTTGGTTGCACGTGAGGTCCAGGCCCAGGAATTCCATAGAAGACTGGCTGATGCGGAAGTAGGTGCGGAGGTCGGATATGAAAAGGTTGGTTTTCCTCTCTTTGACACGCAGCGAGTTGACCTTGAATTGAATGGTATCACCAATTACCTGGAAGTTGTTCAGATCTCCATCGTCAACCGACAACTGAAAATGGCTGGGGTCGAAGCCGCGTTTCACTGAGTCGGCATCAGATTGGTGAAGGGAGAAGCGGGATTGTTCGACGATGACCTCGCCGATATTGATCTTGGCCCCGCCCCCTCGTTTGGTGGTGTCACCGGAAGAAAATTGCTTGCCAATTTCAGCGATGAACACGTCGATATTCAACTCTGTGGTGGAATCGCTGGTTGGGATGGTGACCAGGTTAACGGCGCCTTCCTGCAGTTCGACGGCATCGATGTTAATGTTTTTCTTTTCATAAACGGACTGGAGCGTGAAGTTGACAAAAAGACGTCCTGCCTCGATGAGTGTATTTTGTTGGGGGTCAACGATACGGAGGCCGGTGATCTCCAGGCGATCATACCAGACCAGGTAGAACCGGTCATAGTCAATGGTGAAGCCTGATACCTTAGAGAAGCTGTCGGTGATCGGTCTGAGCAGTGACCGTTGAACCGCCGGAATCTGGAGGAGGCTGAAGCCAACGACGAAAAATACCAGGGTTATGTACAGGCCGTAGAAGACGATCCGCTTCAGCCATTGCAGAACCTTAATTTTGATAACTTGCCAGACCATTTCGAGCAATATGGGGCCAACGATCCTTGCTATCGAATCATCGTGTGACGAAACGTCCGCCTCCGTGATCAGCAACGGCAAGGTACTCAATAATATTATAGCCTCG
>JAYRNL010000038.1:0-34993 GCA_041912235.1 Cyclobacteriaceae bacterium | reverse complement strand
TCGACGAGATCGGCAACCTGACGCAAGACCTCCAGGTAAAATTGCTTTCCGTCATACAAAGCCGGACGGTCACGCGACTGGGATCCAACAAGCCAATCGCTCTCGATGTGCGGCTCGTATGTGCCACAAATTCCCCGATTCTTGAGCAAGTACAGCAAGGCAGTTTCCGGCAGGACCTTTTCTATCGTATCAAAACGGTTGAAATTCACCTCCCGCCATTGCGGGGACGCAAGGAGGACATACCGCTATTGGTTGACCACTACCTCGATGAATACAGCAAGCGGTACCACAAATCCCTGAAGCCCGATCCTGCACTCCTTCACCACTTGGAGCGGTACCATTGGCCGGGCAACATCCGCGAACTTCAGCATGCGGTGGAAAGGGCGGTTATTCTGAGCAAGGACCCTGTCTTGACTGTCAATGATTTTCAATTGGTGCCGCAAGTCGAATCCAACGGGGGCTCGAAAACCCTGAAGCTGACGGATGTCGAAAGGGACGTCATTCGCGAAGCCGTTAGGAAATCGAATGGAAATCTGACCAAGGCGGCGGAAGAGTTGGGCATTGGCCGTACGACCTTGTACCGCAAGATGGAAGAATATGGCATCAGCGCGTGACCTAGCCATACCCCGGGCGGTAACCCGGACAAATTCACAAGTGACCACCAAGAGGTGGACAAAGTCATTTACGTTCAAGGTCGCCGCCCGTCTCATCGGCATTTGTTTTCTTGGTTGTCTCACCGGCTTCCTGCTCTTTGATTCTCCCTACTGGATGGCTGCGATTTGGGCAGCCCTGGGCACCGGCGCGTTGTTCTACGAGACGGTACGCTTTGTTAATCTATCGGAACGAAAGCTCACCGCATTTTTGCAATCCATCAAGCAGAACGACTTTACCGTCACGTTTTCCGAGGACAAGAAGTCCGACGACTATCAACTGCATCTTGCCTTCAACCAGTTGAACGAAACTTTCAAGAGCCTCCGGGCCGACAAGGAATCGCAGCACCAGTTGCTCCAGATTGTGGTGGCCCATGCTGCCGTACCCCTTGTTTGCTTTGATGAGGTCAATGAAGAAGTGTATTTGATCAACGACGCGGCAAAGGAACTCTTCCGGGTTCCGATCCTTCAGAAGATTGATGCCCTGCGCCGTGTTGATCCTGGCCTTCCCGAGTTCCTGAGGAACATCCGGGATGGTGGCAAGTCATCACTTAAGCTGGTCCTTGGGGGTAAACCCGTTTTCCTTTCCGTGACGTCAAGGCACCTGCTCTTTATGGAGAAGAACCTGAAGCTGATTGCCTTGACGGATGTGAGCAGCGAGTTGGCCGCGCGGGACGCTGATGCCTGGCAAAAACTACTGCGGGTGCTTACCCATGAGATCTCGAATTCAGCTATACCGCTTTCAACGCTCTCGTCCTACGCTTTCGAGATGGTCTCCCATGCGGAGGTTTCCGATCGCCCGCTCTCCAGTGATGAACGCCGCGATGTGCTTGAAAGCCTGCGAACGATCGATCAACGGAGTCAATCGCTGAAGAGCTTTGTCGGGAATTTCAAGAATGTCAATAAGATCCCTGAGCCAAAAGTGGAATCATTCGCCTTGAAGTCGCTGGTGCATGAGCTGAACGTGCTCTTTGCGCCTGAATTGGACAAGGAAGAAGTAGAACTGGTTATCGAGGTGAAGGAAGACGTTCGAATCATGGCCGACAAGAGCCTTACGATGCAGGTCTTGATCAACCTGATGAAGAACGCGATGGAGGCTATGGAAAATATGAAGCATGGAAAACGCATTGCGATCAGCGCCGAGCGCATCGGTGCGTTGATGGTGAACCTTCACCTGGCTGATTCTGGCTGCGGCATTCCTCCGGAGGAGATGGACCAAATCTTTATCCCGTTCTACTCCACGAAGAAGAATGGATCGGGCATCGGTCTGAGTATTGCCCGTCAAATCATGCAGAAGCAAGGCGGTGACCTGATCGCAACTTCGACTCCAGGAAAGGGAAGTGTCTTTACGGCAAGCTTTGCCCAGTAAGCTTGAGCTTCACCTCCTCAGTAAATCTTCAGTCCCCGGTCATGGAAGCTAAGCACGTCCATGCCGATTCCGATGGTAATTTCATGCGTGGTAAAATTCAGATTGGCCGAACCGGTAGGCAGTTCAAGGATGTAGCCGATCCGGAATTTGTCGACGACTACCTGAGTGAGCAATCCGTAGGTATTGAAGTTGCGCGTGAACAAACCTCCTGTATACTTCTCCTTGAAGGTGAAGCTCGCATTGAGGTCGAACGCGGCCGGACTTCCCTGCGTTGCCCTCATCAGCACAGAAGGTTTGAAGCGGATGTCTTCGTTGAGCAACCATGCGTATGATCCGAAGAGATAGTAGGTCTGCTTATACAATTCGATGGACTGTCCACCCTGGCTTACCGTGGCAGGCAGAAGGCGGGGCACAGAAATGCCCACCATGTAGTTGTCGCTCTTGAGGAGCAATCCTACACCGGTATTAAATTTGGTTTCAGTGAGTTGGGCGAAGGCTGGGTCACCAGGGTCGCGAATGGTGAGCAGGGAGGGATCCGTTTCGTATCGTATGAACCCGGTTTGCATCCCGAAGGAAAGCCATGCCTTATTCAGAAGAATCTTGTAGGAGAAGAGACCCTGGAACTCGGTGTTCTTGTTCTCGCCGAGCTTGTCCTGTATAACCATGAGGCCTACGCCGACCTTATTGTGATACACCGACATGTGGGAAGAGAAGTTGATGGTGGTTGGATTGGCGTCCAGGCCGGCCCACTGGGTGCGGTATTGGAGCGAGGCGTTGAGCATGTTGTTGCTTCCGGCGTAGGCAGGATTGATGGTCAGGGGGTTCTGCATGTAGGACGCGTAGATGGGATCCTGCTGGGCGAGGGAGGAATGAAAAATGAAAAGTGAAAAATGCAAAATGAAAAGTGCACGAAGGAAAGTCCGCATGCGGTTGTGCAGGAATTCCACAGGTAGAAGTTTTTTCATAGTTCTCATCGTCTGAGTGAAATAAATCCGGTACGTTTAGATGCGCCACTGGTGAACTGCAGGATATAATAGTAAGTGCCTGAAGGAAGTTCTGAGCCATTGTCGCTCAACCCACGGAAAACGTTGGTGGTATTATCATAGTTGGTGGTTTCGAAAACCACAGAGCCCCAGCGGTTAAGTATGGTAACTTTGTTCTGCTTCGTTTCTGGCAGGTCATTGATGTACTCAATGAAGAATACATCGTTCTTTCCGTCACCGTTGGGGGATACCGCATTGAAAACAGTAATGTCACCGGCCACTTCGATGGTGATGACCTGTTGTACGCAGGCGCCGGCGATGTCGCACACCTGAACCGTAAGTTCATCGATGCCCGCAAAACTTACATTACTGTAGTCGACGATCAGCTCATGATTGGAATTTATAATGGCCGTTGCGCCGCTGGAGGGCTGAACCACAACTGCTAAGGTGCTTATATCCAGGTTGTTGTCAAGGTCAGTGGCCAGGGAACTGAGGTCGATCGTTACGATGCCTTGAATCGTCGTGGTTGCGGTGGTTGCCTGCAGAACGGGCGGCTGATTGCAGAAAGCGGAGGTGAAGGTCACCGGATCAGAGGGTGGACTTGAACAGCCCGATGACGAGGTTACGACCAGGGTGTATGTGCCGGCGGCGACAATATTGATACTTGGTGTCGTTTCACTATCCGACCAGGTGTAGCTGGCAAATCCCGCCGGCCCTGACAACACCGCGCCAATCGCAGTGCAATTGCTCGTGGTCACGGCCGGTTTGGCGACGGAGTTGATTGAAGCGGTTACCGGCGTGCGGCTGCTCTCGCAGGAACCGTTGTTTAAAGCCACATGAAAGATGGTGGTTACAACGAGCACCGGCGTGACGTAGGTATCGTTGACTTCTCCGGGGAGTGCTGTTCCCCCCGTTGCAACCGTATACCAGCGATATTCGCCGGGAGAACCTCCGGATGCCGATAACACGAGCGAAGCAGCAACGCACGAAGCCGCATCGGTTGTGACGGGCGCAGGAGGAACAGCATGAATAAAAAGCCCTTCGTCATGCGTGATTACTTCTGCCGCCAGGTCGCCATTGATCCGACAACGGTAACGACCTCCGCCAAAGGAACCGGTAGTATTGACCGACAGCACCGCCGTGGTTGCATTGGAGTACCCACCTCCGTTGGCTATGTCGGAGAATGGCACAACCCCGTCGGGTGAAAACTGCCATTGATAGGAAATGTTGGCGGTGCCGTTGGCGTTGGTGGTGAATGTTGCCACGGTGCCTTCACACGCCGAGAAATCCGCAGGTTGTTGAATGATGTTGATAACCGGTGTCACGGAGACGACGAAGTCCAGTGTACGCAGCGTCAGGCCTGTTACAATTGTATTCGTCGTTTCGACCATGTAGTTGCCGGCATCGGTGGTCGCAACGGCCGGTATGCTGAATGTAGCGGAGGTGGCGCCGGGAATCAATACGCCATTCTTGTACCATTGGTATTGATTGGCCGTGCCCGTTGTTGAGAAGGGTATGGTCAATGTGCTGCCGGCATTAACATTTATGCTTCCACCCGGGAGATCGGCTTGTGGGGCGTAGTGGAAGCCGGTCACCGCAATGTTGGGTTCAAGGTCCCCGAATAGAAGCCGATTGTCATTAACATTGAATTCCTGGATGGTTCCGGCTGTGAAGGTGGGAAGGGCATCGAGTTGGTTGAAATCCACATAAAAGCGAACCAGGTTGGTCCATGACAGGTACTCAACCGGCACCGGTCCGGTGAACATGTTCCGGTAGACCGCGAAATCGCTCAGGTTGGTCCAGCTCGCATATTCTTTGGGCAAGGTTCCGGTGAGTTGATTGTCGCCGGCGCCGAAACGTGTCAGGTGAGTGCATTGCGCCAGCTCGACAGGCAAAGTTCCTGTCAGTTGATTGTTGTAAAAGTTAAGGTCTTCCAACAGTAACAGATTCCCTAACTCAGGTGGAATTGTACCCGTCAGGAGGTTGTCGTTAATATTGAGGTATTTCAACGAAGCAAGGTTTCCTAATTCGGGAGGGATTGACCCGGTCAATTGATTCTGAAAAAGGTCAAGGAGGAACAACCCGGTCAGGTTTTGCAGGGATGTGGGTATCGTGCCGGTCAACTGGTTGCTGGACAATCGCATGAAAACAATGGACGTCGCATTTCCAAGTTGGGTTGGAATGCTCCCGGTCAGCTGGTTGGAGTTGATTTCGATGAACGTGAGGGAACCCAGGTTGCCCAGGGATGTCGGAATTGAACCCGACAACTGATTGTTGGCTAATTTCAATCCTTGAAGGCTGGACAAGGTCCCAAGTTGGGTTGGGATGGAGCCGGTCAAATGGTTGGTAGCGAGGTTCAGGCCTTTAAGCATGGTCAGGTCACCGATTTCCGGCGGAATCACACCCGCCATGTTGTTTCCTTCCAGGGTAATGTCGGTGACGTTGCAGCCCGTGACGGTGATCCCAAACCAGGTGCTTTCGTCTGCGGAAAGCCAATTGCTGTTGTTGGTCCAGCCCGAACCATTGGTTGAATTGTACAGCGCGATAAGTGCATTGCGTTGTTCTGCGGGGACACAAGATCCCAACAGGCTGTTTCGGAGTTTTGCAAAACCGAGCCGGGAATCGCTATTGTAATTCGTGAAGTCGCCGACAATCAGGATACCATCAGAAGCAATGGCGAAGTCTTCGATCGTATTGTCCGCTCCGGCGCCGCCATCAAAACTGCAATCGATACTGCCATCGGGATTGAGCCGGAGAATGGAGGGGCGGGTCGCCCCGTTAAAAGTTTCGAAGGGTCCGGCAACCAATATCTTCCCATCAGGTTGCAGACCAAGGCGCGTTGGCACCGGGCCACCTTCGAGCACGTCCGTTATGCCGATCGCCGTGAATCCGGGGTCATTGGTACCGTCGGGGTTGATCCGTGCAATCCGGTAGGCAGGTACGCCATTGAAGGAAACAAAACCCCCGACAACCACAATCTTCCCGCCCGGCTGCACAAGAATATCTGTAACATAATCGTTTGCACCAACGAGGTCAAAGGTTGGATCGGGTGATCCGTCCGCATTTACCCGCATGATGCCGCCATCGAAATCACCCCCCAGCAAGATCTTGCCATCCGCCTGAACCCGGATAACCGATACGTTGACGTCGGTGACCTGGTTGAATGTGGGATCGGCCGTACCATCGGAATTGTATCGGTCAACCATGTGAGGGCCCATATAATCAGCGTGAGATACGAGTATTTTTCCGTCGTCCTGTAACGCAATGCTGTAGATTGCGCCGTCATAAAAAGCAGGAGCATTGGCATTGAAGGATGCATCGTCGGTGCCGTCACTATTGAGCCGCAATAGGGTGGCGTCATAACTTAAATCGAAGAACAGGATCTTGTCATCGGGCTGTACCAACATCGTGTTTGCGTTCAAGGGAGAAGTACTGCGTTCTGGAAACGTGTCGTCTATAGTCCCGTCGGCATTGAATCGGATGATACCCTGATGATTGACCGAATTGATGATCATGCCTTGGGAATAGACAATGATCTTTCCGTCACTTTGAGTCTGGACGGCCGTTGTTTCGGAAGTCGAGGTATTCATGGGATCGAACACGGTGTCCAATGAACCGTCAGGTCCCCCGGGTCCACACGGATCTGTGGTGACCACATAGGGCTGCGATCGCAGGATAAGCCCGGGGACATTGCTGCTTGCAATGGCAACCGTATAAAATCCATAGTCCGAAGCTTGCATACCCGGCTTCACCAGGGTGGCGGATGTTGCGCCTGCAAGAAGCGTAAACCCTTGATACCACTGATAACTGTTTGCCGATCCCGGTGTGACGAAGGGGATCGTCAGGGTTCCTCCAATGGTGTAGGTTATTGTGCCCCCCGGCGGCAAATCCTGCTGAGGAATGTACGTGAAGTTCGGGATGGCTATGTTTGGCTCCAGATCACCAAAGTTGAGGGCATTATCCTCAACAGCCAATAACACGAGGGCTGGTGACGTGAACGTTGGTATCGACGAGAACTGATTCCCGGCAATGCTTACTTGCTCCAGGAGCGGCAGGTTGCCTACTGCGGTTGGAAATGGTCCAACGAAATCATTGTTGCCCAGGAAGAGTATGCGCAATTGCGACAGGTTATCGAGGTTGGAGGGCAACCCGTCAAAGTAGTTGCTTTCAAGATTCAATTCTTGCAGGGTAGTCAGTGTCCCGATTTCGAATGGGATAGCACCGGATAGGTAGTTCGACCAAAGCTGAAGGGACTTAAGCGAAGACAATGAGCCGAACGAAGTTGGAACCTGGCCGCTGAGATGATTTCTCGAAAGGTCAAGTAACTCCAACCCGTCAAGGTTACCCAATTCACCGGGAATGCTGCCGACAAGTTGGTTGCCAGCCAAAGAGAGATAGGTGAGGCTAGCAAGACTGCCAAGCTCGGAAGGGATGGAGCCATCAAATTGATTGAACGCGAGGTTGATGCTTTGTAAGCTGAACAAATCGGTTCCAAGAAACGCCGGGATTGACCCGGTATGCTGGTTGCCCTCCAGGTGAAGGTTTTGAAGGGCGGTACAGTTGATCAACGTGGGCGGGATTACACCCGTGAAGGCATTGTTTTGTGTAACAATCTCCACCAGCGATGTCAGGTTGCCGATGTCGGGGGGTAAGTCACCGCCAAGTGAATTGTTGTCGACATACAGATACCGGAGGCTGGTTAGATTGGTGAGCGAATGGGGCAGCGTTCCGGACAGTTGGTTGAACGAAAGTGTGAGTTCTTTAAGCAGCGAAAAATCACCGATCTCGGGCGGGATGCTTCCGTAAGGCCACGCGCCTACCGTAAAATTCACCCCGGCAGCGAATGAACCCGGAACCAGCGTACCCGGCGTACTGACGTTGCGTAGAATTGTGGCTACAGTTCCAAGCGAAGGACCCAGTACCAGGTCTGGTTTGCCATCCACGTCGAGGTCACTCACGGCAAGGGTAATCGAGTTGATGAAGATATCCTGCCGGGTATCGAATGAGCCAGTGGTGATGGACCCACTTGTTCCGATGTTCCTCCAGAAGGAAAGCCGTCCTTCGGTTGCGACGACAATGTCGGTCCTGCCGTCGCCATCGAGGTCAGCCGCCTCCACGTCCACCGGTCTTCCCCCGGTGCTCAGATCCACCCTGGATTGAAAGGATCCGGCGGTCAGGATTCCGGGAGTAGAGATGTTTCTGAAAATGGAGATGATGTTGCCGTCGAATCCAGCCGCCAGCAGATCGAGTTTTCCGTCACCGTCCACGTCGGCGATCGCAGCATGCTGGACATTTGCACCTACCGCCAAGTCAACGCTTGCCGCAAAGGAAGAAGCGTCTAACGTTCCCGTGGTACTGGTGTTTCTGAACAATTGTAGCGTGGAGGCGCCGGAATTTGAAATGACGATATCGGGTTTCCCATCCAGGTCGAGGTCGCCGGTGGCCAAACCGAAGCCAAAGTTGCCGGTGCTGAAGTTAGTAGGAGCGGAGAATGAGCACGCATTGATCAGTCCCCCATCGGGAAAAGTGACCAGAAACGCCCTTTGCGCGTAAGCTGTAAGTCCGGCCACGGTGACGGTAATCGGCGCGAACGTGGCTCCGGTGGGTACCGTCACGGTAAGGGTTGTGCTGGTCGCTGCGGTCACATTGGCCCGCGCGGCGCCGAAGTAGACAATGTTCTGGCTTGGTGTAGTACTAAAGAGTCCACCGGTCATTGAAAGGGATACCGTGGAACCCACCGGGCCACTTGACGGTGTGAAGTTGACAATCTTTGGTTGGCAGCCGGCGGATCCAGTGCTGAGCTTCATGATGAAGGTTTCGTCTCCGTTCGAACTGAGGTTGTAGGTACATGCGCCAGGATCAAAGTCCACAATTGACTCAAACCATCCGGTGATCAGAATATTCTCAACCAGGTCAAGTGTCATGGCCACACCTTCGGTTTCCCAGCCGGCCGGGCTCTGCGTCCGTATGGCCCAGGCAAAATTCCCCGAAATGTCCAGCTTGGAAATGAAGGCCTCCTGGTTCCCGGTGCCTGAAACTAAATTGAATACGGGAGCACCAGGATCGAAATCGGCAGTTCCTTGAAAGTATCCAGTGGTGTAAACGCTCCCAGCGGCATCTGTTGCCATACCGGTCGGCACATCACCGGACGGTCCACCCATGCTTCTGCTCCAGGTATGTGCACCCGCTGAAGAAAGTTTAAGAACAAAAATATCAGACGATCCTGCTGACGTCAGGTTACTCACCGTGCCGCCAGGATCAAAGTCAACCGTGCCGTTGAACGGTCCGGTCACCCAGGTATTTCCAGATCCGTCAGCGGTTATTGCATGGGCTCTGTCGGATCCTGTGTCACCGATACGCACCGCCCAAACATAATTTCCGGCTGCGTCAAGCTTTGAAACATAGATGTCATCACCTCCGGCGGAAGTCATATTATTCACCGCACCGCCGGGATTGAAATCGGCCGTGCCGTAGAAACCTCCGGCCGTATATATGTTTCCTGAGGCATCGCTCGCCACACCGTAGGCAGCATCGTCTAACGTTCCGCCCAGTTGTTTCACCCAAACCAACGAACCATCCAATAAGAATTTGGAGACAAAAATATCCCGACCTCCTGCCGAGGTGAGTGTGATTGTTCCAGCCCCCGGATCGAAATCTGAACTTCCTGTGAAGTCGCCCGCGATGACCAGGTTGTTGGCGAGATCAATGGTAATCGCGTTGCCGGACCCGTTTCCGATCCTTCCTGCCCAACTGAACGTGCCATTGGAATTGAGCCGTAGCGCAAATGCTCCGCCTCCCGTTAGATTAAATGTGCCTGGGCCTGGATCAAAATCAACGGTACCCACATAGGAGCCCGTGATATAGACCCGGTCGGAACCATCGATGGCCACAGCCTTAGCAACCTCTCCATTGGCCGAGCCGATCTGAACGGCCCATACAAAGTTCCCTCCGGCATCCAACTTTGAAATGAAAATGTCCGTTGTGCCAGCCGAGGTGAGTGTATACACGCCGGGACCAGGATCCGCATCCATGGTGTTTCGGAAACTTCCCACCGTATACACATTGTTCGATCCATCAGTGACAATATGTTCCGGTAAGTTGGTTCCTGTTCCATTCAACACCCTGGCCCATTGCAGACCTGGCGCCTGCGCGTATCCTGAAAAGCAGGGTAGGCACCCTAATACGGTTAGGGCGAAAATTTGAGATCCTAACTTGCTCATGGATTACCAGGAAATGTAGTTGTGCACAAGGGATTCTGAAAAGGAAGCATGAGAAGGTGGATGAGTTTCGTGAGGTGGGTGTCTTGCTAAAATACGAATTACCCGTAAACATTCAACGATGCGAATGGGTACCACCGCTGACCCGGAAGCGGGCGTCCAAATAGAGTTAGCCGTTACATACACCATAGTTCACAATTGGCCGTTTTTCCTTAGTTTTGGAATACTTTTTAAACTTTAAATGGCCGAAAACACCTACAAGTCCAACACCTTTAAGAAACCCGAGAAAGAAAAACGTAGCAAAAGCAGCAAGTCCGGCTCACGATTCAGCCTCGCCTTCTTCAAGGATCCCCGCTTTCACCTGGCGGTAGGTTTCTTCCTGCTTATCACCAGCCTCTTCCTCTTCATCGCGTTCCTTTCTTACTTGTTCACCGGCAAGGCCGACCAAAGTGTTATCGAAGCCGTTGGCGACACCAGCCTGATTGAATCAGGTAAGGAGGCCGACAACTGGCTGGGCTACGCCGGCGCTTTTGTATCCCACTACTTCATTTTCCGCTGGCTAGGCATCTCCGGATTCTTTGTTCCGCCCTTGCTGTTCCTTATCGGGTTTCGCATGGTGTTCAAACGGGAGCTGCTGCGCTTTCTGCCTGCCTTCACTTTTTCCATGTTCGCCGGATTGTGGCTTTGTCTGTTGCTGGGCTACATCACCCATTCCATCAGCGGCGCCACAGAGATCAGTTTTCTCAGCGGTGGGCTGGGCTTTGAACTCGCCGCGCTTGCCGACAGCATGCTGGGCTGGGGCACGTTTCTTTTTCTGGTCCTCACCCTCTTCATTTTCATTATTTACTTCTTCAATGTCACCGCCATCAATGCCTTCCAGGTAAAGGACCCCAAACCGATCGGCAACGCAGCGCTGGAAGACGACGCCGTTTCATCATCGTATCACGACGACCGCGACAACTGGCCAGAGCAGACGGTTGTGGCTCCCATGATGCCTTCTCCTGAGCCAACTGCCCCGGTGGAGTTGGTAAGCAAGATTGTCGAACCCCCGGCGCCATCGGCAGCACCTGAAATGGTTACGCCGAAGGTCACCAAAACGAAAGAGCCGGAGTTTATCATCGAGGAATCCAAGAGCGACACGGACATCCTGGCCGAACAGCTCGTGGAAGAGAAAGGCTTCTACGATCCCGCGCTTGATCTCGCCAGCTACAAATTCCCGCCCCTTGAATTACTGAATGAGTACGACAGTGCCAAGGTGCAGGTGACCCAGGAAGAATTAAACCAGAACAAAGACCGCATCATTGCGACGCTGGTCAACTTCAAAATTGGAATCCAGAGCATCAAGGCGACTATTGGCCCGACGGTTACGCTCTATGAAATTGTTCCCGATGCGGGCATCAAAATTTCCCGCATCAAGAACCTGGAGGATGATATTGCACTGAGCTTGTCGGCCTTGGGTATCCGGATTATCGCACCCATCCCGGGCAAGGGCACGATTGGTATTGAAGTGCCCAACAAGAACCGGGAGATGGTCAGCATCCGTTCGGTGATCGCCAGCCCGGCATTTCAGAAAACGGACAAGGAACTTCCGGTTGCGCTGGGAAAAACCATTTCCAATGAAGTGCTCGTTATTGACCTCGCCAAGATGCCCCACTTGCTTGTGGCCGGCGCTACCGGTCAGGGCAAATCGGTGGGATTGAACGTTATTCTTACGTGTCTTTTATATAAGCGTCACCCGGCCCAGCTGAAGTTTGTGCTGGTCGACCCGAAGAAGGTGGAGATGTCGCTGTTTAGCAAGATTGAGCGCCACTACCTGGCCAAGCTGCCAAACAGCGAGGAAGCCATCATCACAGATACGCGGAAGGTGGTCTACACGCTGAATTCGCTTTGCATTGAAATGGAGAATCGCTATGAGATGCTCAAGGAGGCGGGCGCGAAAAACCTGAAGGAATACAATGCGAAGTTTGTAGCCCGCAAGCTGAACCCGAAAGAGGGACATCGATTCCTGCCGTATGTGATCCTCGTCATCGACGAGTTGGCCGACCTGATGATGACAGCTGGCAAGGAAGTGGAGACACCCATTGCACGACTGGCCCAACTGGCCCGTGCGATAGGTATTCACCTGGTGCTGGCCACCCAACGTCCATCGGTGAACGTGATCACGGGTGTTATCAAGGCCAACTTCCCGGCGCGACTTTCTTTCCGTGTTATGTCCAAGATTGACTCACGTACCATTCTCGATACGGGGGGTGCTGACCAATTGGTGGGTATGGGTGACATGCTGTTGTCGGCAGGATCAGATATTGTCCGGTTGCAAAGCCCTTTTGTCGATACACCGGAGATTGAACGCATCTGTGATTACATCGGCTCCCAACGTGGATATGAATCGGCCTACCTGCTTCCTGAGTTTGTGGGTGAGGACGAAAGCGGAGCATCGGATGTTGACCTGGCCGAACGCGATGCGTTGTTTGAGGAGGCCGCACGCCTGATCGTCATGCACCAGCAAGGCAGTACGTCGCTGATCCAGCGAAAGCTGAAGTTGGGCTACAACCGGGCAGGGCGGCTTATTGATCAGCTGGAAGCCGCGGGTATTGTAGGTCCCTTCGAGGGATCCAAGGCACGCGAAGTGCTCATTAAAGACGAAATGAGTTTGGAACAATTATTGAGTGCTCTCAAGGAAAAGCACGATCAATAATTAAATTTGCGGCCAATTCACTGAATTTCCCGCCCTGATTCCATGAAAAAAGCCATCCTCGCCCTTTTCTTGCTTGGCGCGACCTTCCCCCTGAGGGCTCAATACGACCCCAAGGCTCTCGAAATCCTGGAGGCGATGAGCAAGAAGTACAAGGCCATGCCTTCATTTGAAGCCAATTTTTCGTACACGCTCACCAACGAAGTGGAAAAAATCAACGAGGAGTTCAAGGGCAAAATGTTAGTGAAAGGCGACAAGTATCATCTCGTTCTGCCGGAGCAGGAAGTGATAAACAACGGTGCCACGGTATGGACTTACCTTCCCGAAGCCAAGGAAGTCAACATTGATAATTTCGACCCCAATACCGACGACCTCAACCCGTCCAAGTTCTACGAAATCTACAAGAAGGGCTTCAAGTATCTCTACCTCGAAGACAAGACTGAAGGAGGGGTACTGTGTGAGGTGGTGGACCTGGTTCCTGAAAAGCGTGATGCGCAGTACTTCAAGGTGCGCATGAATATCATCAAGAAGGATAAGAGCATTCACAGCTGGACGATGTTCGACAAGGCGGGCAACCTGTACAAGTACACCATCACGAAGTTTAATCCGACGGCAAAGATTGACGATGCTTCGTTCTCGTTCGATCCCAAAAAATATCCTGGCGTTGAAGTAGTAGACCTCCGCTGAAGCGACCACGCAGCATGAACCGGACGCACCTGCTGGCTGAGATACGAAAGAAAAAGTCCTACCTGTGCGTCGGCCTGGATACCGATCCGGAAAAACTTCCTTCCCACCTTCGTAGTCTGCCCGATCCGGTTTTCGAGTTCAACCGGCAGATCATAGACGCTACCGAGGAGCACTGCGTGGCGTACAAGCCAAATATCGCTTTCTATGAAGCCCTTGGACCCCGGGGTTGGGAGAGTCTGCAACGTACACTCGAATATATCCCCAAAGACCATTTCACGATAGCTGATGCCAAACGAGGCGATATAGGCAATACATCAACGATGTATGCCAAAGCATTCTTTGAACAGATGGATTTTGACGCCATCACCGTGGCGCCATACATGGGAGCCGATTCTGTCACTCCATTTATGACGTTCAAGGACAAGGTGGTAATCCTGCTGGTCCACACCTCCAATCCCGGAAGCGCGGATTTCCAGCTTTTCAAGTCAGCGGAAGGAAGAACGCTCTACGAGGAAGTCATTCTCAAATCCCAGGCGTGGGGAAATCCGGAAAACCTGATGTATGTGGTGGGGGCAACGCGGGCGGATAAGATTGCGGAAATAAGGAAACTCGCTCCGGACCATTTCTTCCTTGTCCCCGGCGTTGGCGCCCAGGGGGGTGACCTGGCCGAGGTCTCGCGGGAAGGGCTTACAAAAGACTGCGGCCTGCTGGTCAACAGCGCCAGGGCAATCATCTACGCATCGTCCGACCGTGATTTTGCCAAAGCGGCGGCGCATGAGGCCATGCGTACCCAACAGGAAATGAGCCAGTACCTGTCGCAATACGCCGGCTGGTAATTTCAAAAGATCATCAGGATTTCCTTTGCCCCCCGGAGACGGTTCCTTTCCGTTCGTTTCCTAACTCGGGGCATGCAGGAGAATTTCATTCAGCACGTTTGGGGGCTTCAGTACTTTGACAAAACGGATCTGAAAACCACGCAGGGCGAGAGCCTCGAAATCTTTGAACCCGGGCATCTGAACACAGACGCCGGACCGGACTTTTCTAACGCCCGCATCCGCATTGGCGCCATGCAATGGGTGGGTAACGTGGAGATCCATCTGCAATCGTCCCAATGGCACGATCACCATCACGACCAAAATGATGCGTATGACACAGTGATTCTTCATGTAGTCTGGACGGACGACAAACCAGTGATGAGGAAGGACGGGAGCCGGATTTCAACCCTCGAACTCAGGGGTCGCGTACAGGAAAGCCTGATTCGCAACTATCGACAGCTCATCGGGAGTTCGTTTGACATTCCCTGTTGCAAAAGTTTTCCGACCGTTGAGGCCGTCCATCGTCAGGACATGATCACCAAAGCCGTAGCCGGACGGTTGGAGCGGAAAGCAAAGGAAGTGTTCGATCTGCTTCAGTCCAACGACAACAGTTGGGAGGAGACGACTTACCAACTCCTAGCAAGCGCATTTGGGTTCAAATTGAATCGTCAGCCGTTTCTTCTGCTTGCCAAGGCGATGCCTCTGCGTGTCTTGCACAAACACCAAGACCCCCGGGTGACCGAAGCCCTGCTCTTTGGTCAGGCTGGATTTCTTGAAGGAAACCGGGGCGATGAATATTACTTGTCACTTCAACAGGAATACCGCTACCTGGTGCGCAAATATGACCTTGAAAAGAATCGCCTGAACCGGAGCCAATGGAAGTTCTTGCGCCTCAGGCCGTCGAATTTTCCTACTGTCCGTTTAGCCCAGTTTGCTGCTTTAATGTTTTACCGCAGGAATTTCTTTTCGGCATTGCTCGAGTCCGGAACAATTGACCAGTTGACGTCCTTCTTATCCGCCAATGTATCACCCTATTGGACTGAGCACTACCAGTTTTCAAAGCCGGCGGTCGTTCATGCACCTCAACTGGGTTTGGCAAGTGCTCAAATCATCGTGATCAATACGGTCATACCCCTTATTGCAGCTTATGCGCGGTGGTCGGATCAATCGTTATACATGGACCGCGCCCTGTCCTGGCTTGAGGAATTGCCTCCTGAGGAAAATGGGATCACCCGCCGATGGAGTGACCTGGGTTTTTCACCCGGTAATTCCCTGGAAGCACAAGGTCAAATTGAATTATTTAATACCTTTTGTCAGCGGAAACAATGCTTGCAATGCTCCATCGGTACGGTAATCGTCCGGCCACTCCATGAACCTTCTCCTGATCATTCTTAATGTCGGTGTCATGGCCAAGCTTGGCTGGTGGTTGTACGCTTCCCAACCTGCCTCACTTTCAAAGTTCTATTGGCCGGCGTTGGTTGTCAAAGTCATCGCAGGGATTGCTCTCGGGTGCATATACTTCTATTATTATACGGTTGGAGATACCCTTTCCTTTTGGAATGACGGGAAGGCAATCGCTGAATTGATCCTGTCGAATCCGGGCCAGGCGCTTTCCTTCTTTTGGGATGAACAGACTACGCCTGAATTCACAGCATCGCTTATCCACTGGGCTCCCCGATCCTTGTTCTTCTCCAAGATCTGCGGACTGACGGCCCTGCTGTGCGGTGGCAATTACTGGATCATGGCCACCTGGCTTTCGATGATTTCCTTTATGGCCTCCTGGATGATTTTTCGCCGGATAGTCGCCATCGCACCACAGACAGTACTGGCGGCGGCCGCGGCCTTCCTGTATGTTCCTTCTGTTGTGTTTTGGTCGTCGGGACTTATTAAGGAGTCCGTTGGCCTCGCCTCGCTTTATGTGCTGCTTGCGATAGGAGTCACGGCAATTAACGGCACTTGGCCAAAACGGTACGAGTGGCTGTTGATGGTGCTGTCGTTGTGGGTAGGTTGGAATCTAAAGTACTACTGGATTGGAATACTGCTCCCGGTTTCGCTAGCCGTAGTAGTGACCGAAGGCATCGTCCGCTGGCGACCGGCGGTGGCAACGTGGGATATGGCCATTGGGTTCCTGGTGTTGGCTGCATTCCTTGCCTTGGGCACAAATGTGCATCCCAATTTCTACGCTTCACGATTCCTTGAAGTGATTGCCCAGAATAATCTCGAGTTTACGAGGCTGTCGGATCCGCCGAGGATTGCGCAATACCTTGACCTGGAACCCGCCCTGTCAAGCGTTTTGCTAAATGCGCCGGCCGCGTTGATCGCCGGATTGTTTCGGCCTTTCGTATGGGAGGCATTCAACCTGCTCTCGTTACTCGCGGGCCTGGAAAACCTGGTTGTGCTCTTGCTGGTGATTCAGGCGATGGGAGCTATCCCGCGCTTGTTTTCTTCTCCGCATCGTTTGGTGATAATGGCCGCGCTGGTGTATACCCTCTTGCTCATTACCTTCCTTGCACTTTCCACACCGAACTTTGGTACGTTGTCTCGCTATCGGATAGGCGCGCTCCCGCTGTTCATCTTCCTTTGCCTGGGACCACTTACCCCGGTCGGCCGATGGTTGTCGCGGCAAACGTGGTTTGGGTGACGGTCCATTTCGGTCTACCTTTGGGGCAGTCAACACCATGGAAAATCCAGTAATCATTTTTGGCGCCAACCCCCTGGGAAGAACAGCCAAAGAAATATTCGAAAGCAACCAGGTTGTCGTCTATGGTTTCCTGGATGACAATAAGAAACTTCATTCCACCGAAATTGACGATGCCGTCGTGCTGGGCAGCCCCGATGACGATGGTTTTCTCAAACTCATCGGCAAGAAGTGTGAAGCGTTTGTGGCTATTGATGATAACAAGGTTCGGCGAAACCTGGTCAAAATGCTTCGTGATGGAAGGCATGTACTTCCGGTCAATGCGGTGCATCGCCAGGCGCAATTGTCGCCCCGGGGAAGCATTGGTTTCGGAAATTTTTTTGACATCGGATTCAGTTCCGGTCCCGGATGCACCATCGGCAGTCACGGCATTTTTGGTGCGGGCGCCCACATTGGCGCTGAGTGCATCGTCGGCGATTTTGTGCAGGTGGGAGCGGGGGCCATCATTAATGCCGGCGTAACCATCGAAGAAGATGTATTCATTGGAACCGGTGCGATCGTGGTCAGCGGCGTAACTCTCGAGAAAGGGGCCCGGATTGGCGCAGGATCCGTGGTTATTTCAACCGTGAAAGCCGGCACCACGGTTTTCGGGAATCCAGCACACCCGGTAAAAGCCTGATTCCATGTCACGCATCAGTGAGACGGACTTGATTCTGAATGCCGACGGCAGCGTCTATCACCTGAACCTGCGGCCGGAGCATTTGGCAGATACTATCCTTGCCGTGGGCGACCCCGGACGCGTCGCGGAAGTAAGCCGCTACTTTAGCCGCATTGAGTTCAAAAGTCAGAAACGCGAGTTCATCACCCACACCGGCATCGTCAATCAAAAAAGGATCTCGGTAATCAGCACAGGAATTGGGCCCGACAATGTGGAGATCTTTTTCCACGAGATCGATGCCCTGGTGAACATCGATTTGAACTCGCGCGAACCGTTGCCGGGTCACCGTTCGCTCAACATCATCCGGATCGGCACCAGTGGAGCCATGCAGGCCGACATGGCTGTGGGATCCCTGATCGTGAGCGATTATGCGGCAGGGCTGGACAACCTGATGAACTTTTATGACCTGCCCCATACACCGGAGGAGACTCAACTTTCAACGGCAGTTCAGCAACATGCCGGGCTTTCTTTCAAGCCCTATGTAACCCGCGCTTCGGTTTCATTGCGGCAGCGTATCGGCAAGGACTTGTTGTCCGGCCATACCGTAACGTGCCCCGGGTTTTACGCACCGCAGGGCCGAAAGGTGCGCGTGCCCATTCGGTATCCTCATCTGCTCGACGACCTGGCCTCTTTCAGGCAAGGCGATTTTCGTTTCTTGAATTTTGAAATGGAGTCGTCAGCCTACTTTGCCTTCGGACGACTGATGGGACATGAAACCGCCAGCGCAAACGCCGTCGTCGCCAATCGTGCCAACCGGGAATTTTCTTCCGATCCTCATGGGGTGGTCGACAAACTCATCCGGCATGTACTGGAGTCCCTCTAAACAAAAACGCCCGATGACCTGAGGGCACCGGGCGGTTTGGTGTGATCTGATACGGTTCTACGCCGTTGTCATGCTATCCATTCTGACGATGTGTTTGCCGGCTTTGAAGGGTTCGTTGTTGTAGAATCCGGAAAGAATACGGTGAGCGATCTGCTCGATGACCAGTTCCTCCTCCGTCTTGCCTTCCTTCCCTTGCCAGTAAACCCGTAGCGGGTGGCGCTTCATATCATCCACGTAGGCCTTGGCATGGTGGTACTGCTCGTCCGTAAACGTAATCGTGAAGCAGGTGCGAACTTTTTGTGTATCCATAGGAGGTATATTGGTAAAGATCAGGTAACAAGTCGTATGCCATGAATTTGTTCACTATTTTACAAAAACGACGGGTATAAGCGCAAGGGTGACGACCGCTGGCGGGCACGAGTGTCCGCCCTGAGACATTTGACCCGGGCAAGCTAACTTTGCGGCCCGTTATGCGAGAACATTCACTTCACACACTTTCCAATGGAATCCGCGTGGTGCATAACCGGGTCGGAGGCACCAAAATTGTCCATTGCGGCATCATGCTGGATATCGGCAGCCGCGATGAGACGCATGCGAACCAGGGAATCGCGCACTTCTGGGAGCATATGGCATTCAAAGGAACCCGGAAACGCAAGGCCTTTCATATCATCAACCGGCTTGAATCACTGGGAGGAGAGCTCAATGCGTTCACCGACAAGGAGAAGATATTGTTCTATTCCTCGCTCCGCGATATTTATTTTGAGCGGGCCGTGGAGCTGCTATCGGACATCACCTTCAATTCGGTATTCCCAGCGCCACAGATTGAACGGGAGCGCAACGTGATCCTGGAGGAAATGGCCATGTACCACGATGATCCGGACGGGTCGCTACAGGATGAGTTTGACAAACTGATTTTTGGCAGTCATCCGCTGGGCATGAACATCCTGGGAACGGAAAAGACGGTGCGGGGATTTCATCGCGCAGATTTTCTGGAGTTCGTTCGCAATCACCTGGACACCCGTCGGCTTGTTTTTACCGTGGTGGGAAATGTCACAATGGAGGAAGTCGTCCGGCTGGCACAGAAACAGATGGGCCACATTCCGCGCCGGGTCAGTCACCGAAAGCGCAAACCGTATTCCGGATACCGCCCCAATGAGGCAACGCTCAACCGCACAGTGAAGCAGGCGCGGTGTGCCATGGGTCGTACAGCCTTCACCGTTTCCGATCCCAGGCGCAGTACGTTTTACCTGTTGACCAATATCCTGGGCGGCGGTGGACTTAATTCACGGCTAAATCTCTCGCTCCGTGAAAAATACGGGTTCGTGTATTCCATTGGGGCCCATTTTGTTCCGTTCACGGATACCGGACTCTTTGTTATTTCCTTTGGCACTGAGCCCTCCCAACTCAACCGCAGCATCGGATTGGTTAAGGATGAACTCCGGAAACTCCGTGACGAGAAATTGGGAGCCCGCCAGCTTTCATCCGCAAAGGAACAGATCATGGGACAGGTGGCCATGGCGGAAGAATCGAACATCAGCTTCATGATGATGATGGGCCGGAGCCTTCTTGACCTCAACCGGATCCCTCCGTTGGAGGAGATTTTCGAACGCGTAAAACAAACGACTGCCGATGAGCTTCGCGATATGGCCATTGAGCTATTTGACGAATCGCACATGAGCCTGCTGCGAATGGAACCGCGCTGAACCCAACGTGTATGAATATTGAGCTTCCTGATGTCACCCGTTACGCCGAGTCGTTCACAACGCCGGAATCACCTTTGCTCCAACGCATCAATCGAGATACGCACGCCGAAGTACGCATGCCACGCATGCTGTCAGGGCATCTTCAGGGAAGATTCCTCGCCATGATCAGCAGTATGATCCGACCCAGCCGTATCCTGGAGATCGGTACCTATACGGGCTATTCCGCCTTGTGCCTCGCGGAAGGCATGGACGGCCAGGGAATCCTGACAACGATTGACAATAATGATGAGTTGGAAAAGCGAACCCGTGGGTATTTCAGTGAATCTCCGTGGAAGGATCAAATCGATTTCCGTATCGGCGATGCCCGCGAGGTGATACCCTCCTTGTCAGGACCCTTTGATCTTGTCTGGATCGATGCAGACAAGGAAAACTACTCGCTCTACTTCGATCTGGTTATTGACAAGGTGCCCAGTGGCGGGTACATCCTTGCCGACAATGTGCTTTGGAGTGGAAAGGTCATGGAACCTAAACCGGACAAGGACACCCGGGCTATTCAGCACTTCAACCATAAAGTGTGTCAGGATTCCCGGCTACAGACCGTGCTGCTCCCGCTCCGTGACGGAATCCTGATGATGCGCAAAATCTGACAAATTGCCTATCTTTGGTTTCAGAAATGAAACTACTCGCTCCAGCGCTGATTTTTTGCGGAGCAATTGCCAGTTTTGGCCAAGCTCCGCTGCCGCAGGTTCCGCACAAAATGCATTTCGCGGGCATGACGCTTATCATCCGTGATGAAGCACGACGCGAGATTCAAGCGGATGTCGATGCGCTCACCCGAAGTCCGAAATACTTCAACATCAAGGCGGAAAGGGCCCGAACCTACTTTCCTATCATAGAACAGGTCTTTGAGGAAGAGCGACTCCCTGTGGACTTCAAGTACCTGGCGCTGCAAGAGAGCGCGCTGGTGCCGGATGCGGTCTCCTCGTCCAACGCCGTTGGATTCTGGCAGTTCAAGGACTTCACGGCTACCGAGATGGGGATGCGCGTGGATGGCGAGGTGGACGAGCGTATGAACATTGCCAGTGCAAGCCGGGGGGCTGCCCGTTACCTCAAGCAGTGTAATCACTACTTTAATAACTGGGTCTATGCGCTTCAATCCTACCAGATGGGTGCAGGAGGTGTCATGCGCGCGGTGGGGGACAAGGATCTCGGATCCCGTCACATGGAGATCACCTCCGACACATACTGGTATGTCAAGAAATTTCTCGCTCATAAAGTGGCCTTTGAAGACGTTAAGGGGAAGCCCGCCATGGAAGTGTCCGTAGTTCGCAACGCGGGAGGCAAACGCCTGACGGAGCTGGCCGAAGAAACCAACATCAGTACTGATGAACTTCTGGCCTTCAATAAGTGGTTGAAAACTGACCGGGTGCCGGAGGACAAGGACTATGTGGTCTTGATACCGAAAGGTGAACCAACTCCCGGATTCAATGTGTTAACGGTCGCCACCAAGCCAATCGAAGGAAGTGTGGAAAAAGCTTCACCTGTGTCCGATTTCAAGGAGATCAATGGTATTCGTGCCATACAGGCTCGAAAGGGAGAGAACCTGAACGCCCTCATTGCCCGCGCCGATGTGAGCATGAGTCGATTCCTCAACTATAACGAGATGGACATTGATCAACCGATCGTGGCGGGGGCGTGGTACTTCCTGGGCAAGAAGAAGAAACACAGCCAAGAGGAATTGTACACGGTTCGACGGGGCGAAGATCTGTGGACGGTAAGTCAGCGCTTTGGCGTCCGCATGAAATCACTCATGAAATATAACGACCTCGAACAATCCCGAGAGGGTGTCGAAGGGACTACCCTTTATCTTTCCTATCATCGCCCCGGCGCCGCACCGATCGTTCCTGACAGCGCCGTGGCCGTACTTGACGCAGAAGGCTCTTTCGATTGGGACGTGTCTTTATCGCCGGAGCGAACGATGCCCGTGGCCATTCCCAAGCCCGAGGCCGGGCAGTTAGCCGCCTCGAATACACCCGGCCAGGACAATCCCGGCAGGTCAGGCAACAGTATTATTCATGAAGTAAAACCCTCCGATACCCTTTACAGTGTTGCCCGGCAATATGGAGTCACCATCCGGGAGATCATGGAATGGAACGGCAAAAAGGATTTCGGGCTTTCCGTGGGCGAAAAGCTAAGGGTCACCTCGCGTTGATCGGGGAATTCATCAATTTCCGACATTTCCTTACGTGTGAATTCTACAGGAGAAAAGGCTCCCCCCTTGTTTCTGCGGAAAAAGAATAATTTTGCCAAAACCTCAACTTAAGCTGATATCGCTGTACATGGAAGAGAAGAAGAAGCCGATCGATCTGGTGCTGTTGGTGGATGATAATGACACAGACAATTTCATCAGCAAACGAATCATAGAAATCACCGAGTTTGCCGACCGCGTGGAGGTGAAGAATTCCGGAAAAAGTGCGCTTGACTACCTGGCCGAACATGAAGACGATCCGGAAGGGCTGCCCAGCATAATCTTCCTGGATATCAACATGCCCGTAGTGGATGGTTTTGTCTTTCTCTATGAATTTGAGAAGTTTCATGAGCTGGTGCGAACCAAATGCAAAGTGATTATCCTTTCGAGTTCGGACAACAAGCGGGATATCGACAAAATCGTCAACAACAACTACGTCATCAAGTTCATAACCAAGCCCCTTACTGAGCATTCGCTTGACGAGATCCGCAAGAAGTATATCTGAATTCTTCAGCGGTTTTGTATTTTTCGACCTAAATCAACACCCTATGTATACACCTCTTTACCGGAAGGGTTTCCTTCTTTTCGTGGTAGTCTTGGCATCCCTCTCAGCCACTGCCCAGGTAGTCAAGATTGATTCCACCACCCACTGGCGCCGATTCCTGAAAGCAGGAGTGAACATCAACCAGTCAGCCTTCTCCGGTAACTGGAAGGGCGGGGGTGTTACTTCCTTCGGGTTCAACACCCTTTTCAATTATAAACTCAACTTCAAAAAAGATAAATTAACCTGGGACAACGAGATCGACCTGCTGTACGGCATGGTCAACAACCAGGGTCAGGGAGTACGTAAAACCATGGACCGGTTCTATGTGGATACCAAAGTGGGTCATGAACTTAATGAGGTCTGGGATGCCTACCTGTCGTTGAACATCCTTTCCCAATTTGCCAAGGGTTATAAGTACGTGAAGGATGCCAATGGGGTGGAGCAAGGCCAGCTGATCTCAGATTCATTTGCTCCAATTTTCATTACCCTGGCGTTAGGTGCTGAGTGGAAGCCGCTCAGTTATTTCAAGATGCGATTCTCACCGGTTTCCCCTCGTGTAACGCTGCTCCGGCAAAACGATGGCCGGTACTCGGCGGTGGATCCAGCCGCACCCTATGGAGTGACCGTTGGGCAAACGGACCGCTTCGAGTGGTATGCATTCAACGTTATGGCGGACCTGGATAAGGACATTGCCAAAAACGTGAACCTGAAAGTGCGTTACGTAATGTTTGCCAACTACAAGACCTTTGAGGCCAACAAAATCGACCACCGGGTTGATCTGTCCATGACAGCGAAGGTCGGCAGGTTCTTCAATGTGAACCTGAGCGGCATCTTCTTGTACGACTACGATCAGGATGCCAGCCCACAGTACAGCCAGGCGATCTCCTTGGGCTTCCTGTACACCTTCCAGAACTTCAAGGAGAAGTAACCGGAGGCAGGTTTGCCTCGTGGTGCTCACCATTGGATCTATAGCGTGCCATGGTACAATTGCGATTAACCACGCAGGCCGATATTCCCGCGCTGAGGAGCCTGGCCATCCGCACCCAGGTGGATACGTTTGGTGCATCGAACACGGCCGCGAACATGCAAGCGTACCTGGACTCGGCCTATAACCTGGAAAACTTACGGAAAGAACTCGACGAGCCCGGCTCCCGAAATTACCTGGCTTTCGAGAAGGATGAATTGGTGGGCTTCATGCGGCTAAGGTCCACAGCGGAGGTAGAACATCTCTTAGGTCCTAATACGGTAGAGTTGCAACGATTGTATGTTGATACGGAGCGTAAAGGGCAAGGCATTGGGGCCGCTATGATGAAGGAGGCGTTGAGCTACGCGAAGGCCCAAGGTTTTGATTGGATTTGGCTTGGCGTCTGGGAGAAGAACTTCGCGGCGCAGGAGTTCTACAAGAAATGGGGCTTTGAACGATTCTCTGAACATATCTTCCGGATGGGGGATGATCCGCAAAATGATTGGCTTTTGAAGAAGCGGATCAAGTGATTGTATCCACCCGTTTTGGGAGGATTGTTTTTTGTGTAAGTTGTATGAACAAACTCAAACACTTATGACAACAGAAGCACCAAAGCCGACCACACTCTTCTGGGTTGTGGCCGTTGTGGCCTTGATTTGGAATGGCTTGGGAGTCATGGCCTATTTGGGGACTGTAATGATGAGTCAGGAAGCCTTGCAGGTTCTTCCTGAAAATCAACGGGCCCTTATCGAGTCAACACCAGCGTGGGCCACCGGAGCCTTTGCTATTGCGGTCTGGGGCGGAGCCGCCGGCAGCCTATTACTCTTATTGAGAAAGAAAATGGCTGCGGCAGTGTTTGTCGTTTCGTTCGTCGGTATCGTTGTTCAAATGTTCCACGCCTTCTTTATGGCCAACTCCATTGAGGTGTATGGGCCCGGCGGAATGGTCATGCCAATAATGGTGTTGATCATTGGCGCATACCTGATCTGGTATTCTCGCCGTGCTGGCGAAATGGGATGGCTTAACTAATTGGAATACAACGAGAACGAAGATCGGGCACGTCGAGTATGAATTGGTCCACCGATTCTCTTTGGCTTGAGGTATCCGTGGTGAGTGTGATCACGGCGGTCGGCAACATTCTTATGGGCCACTTCGAGGCCGGTAAACCCAAGTGGAGACGTGTATTGAAGTTCTTCCTGATGGTGGCCATCGTGGTCGGTCTCTCGACGATACTTGGTCGTGGCTGGGCCTTTGGATTCCTCTGTGCCCTTTCGCTAGCCGTACTTTACATTCATGCGGTTTGGCTCCCGAGTAAGGGCATCAATGGATGGACTGGCGAACCCAAAGAGAAATATTATAAGCTCATGGGCTGGAAATACACCAAGGAAGACCTGTGACATATGTTTACCGGTCACCCGTTTCCGGTTGCCACTCATAAAGTCCCGATCCTGGGCATGAATCTTTCATTTATATTTCCGCTCGCTGCGGATACCGTATGGAGACCATTGAACTGTCAGGAATAATCGGCATGATCGCCATCGCAGCCCTGGCCGCCAATTTCTTTGTCGGCTTCTGCATTTGGGCTAATGTTACTTATCCTCTTCCGAGGAATCTCACTTTCCTGGCTTTACACAAATTCACCGGATACACGGCGGCCCTGACGATTCTCCTGCATATCGTGTTGATTCCGCTTGACCCGCTTTCTAAGTTTACCTGGGGCGACCTGCTCTTGCCTGCCTGGACGGAACATCAACCCCTGGCCAATACTTTTGGTTCGGTGGCGTTTTACCTGATAGGCGTTGTGGTAATCACCTCTTACTACAAAGACAAGATCAAGCTGACGACGTGGCGCATCCTGCACTTTCTGTCTTATTTCGCAGCCGTACCGTTGATCCTTCACAGTGTGATCACCGATCCCAAGCTCCAGGATCGGCCCATCGACTGGTTCGATGCGGAAAAACTCTTTGTCATTTTCTGCTGCCTGGTGATTGCAGGCATGTCTGGCTACCGGTTTCTGATTTTCAGGAAAAAGGTCCGGTAAGGACTGTCACTTTGGCGTAAAATCGCCCAATCGAACGTAAGGCCTTATCTTGTCAATCCAGTCATCCTTGACAAACGGCAATTGCCTCAGCTGCTCGAGAGAATCAAACGGACCGTGTTGCACCCGGTAGGCAACAATGGCTGACGCCGCCTGCCACCGTATGTAGGGATGTTGACCTAGTTCTTCAGTGGACGCATTATTCAACCGGATGATGCGAGGTTGAAATCCGGGACGAACTTCGAACTGTCTGGCGATGCTTTGAACGACGGTTGTGTCCAATCCATACACTTCGGTCAGCTGACTTATTCTGACAAATCCGCCGAGGCGATCCCTGAATTTAATGATGCGCCGCGCCAGCGCTGGCCCGATTCCATAGACGTCTTCCAGCCTTGCGCTGTCAGCCATGTTGATGTCGTCGAGCATAATCAATTTGTTGCTGATCCTGGGATTTTTCCGTTTAGGATGCTGATCAGAAAATCGCATCCAAGGCAAGGCACGTTTGTACCAGGCAGAGTCCATTCCGAAAATCCTCAGCACTTCTTCCGGCTTACTGAAACTGCCGCCTTTATTCCGGTAGTTGATGATTCGGTTAGCTGTCTTTTCAGGAAGCCCTAGCGATACCAGGGACTCGGCGGAGATCGTGTTGGGATCAAACAGATAGAAGGCAGTGTCTTTTCTTAGCGCAACCGCAGTTCCTTGGGAATGCATCCATTTCAACAGGCTGTCCGTTCGGTCAGGATTGGGAAGTGGTCCCGGGTCCATGAACGTGCGATAGACGGGTTCGGTAAATAACAGGATAAAGATCAGCGGAATCATGACCAGGAATGCGTTGGTCTCCATCCGTGAAAACCCGAAGTAAGCGCGCACCCAACGTCGAATCTGTTTCATCGACCAAAGGTGTGAAGCCTGCAAGGGCCGGGAAAATTTCTGAGCGACGGAAAACAGGACTATTTCACGGACGAAACATAGTGCCTTGCGCCAGGCATTGAGCCAGTCGGCGGTAGAGCGACTCGAGGGCGACTGAAGTGTGATCGCCGTTCAGCGAAGTCAACATCCGATGGGCAAGGGGACCTGTTGAGAGAAGGGTACGGATTTCAGGATTCCAGGCCTCAAGTTCCTTCGAATCCAATTGTTGGTGAATATGGCTCCAGATTTCACCCACGGAAAGAGGCTCACGTAATCCAAAGATAGACAGGAAGGAAGCGGCCTTCACTTCCGCCAAATGGCCGCTCTTTGTGGTATCGTCCAGCATCGCGGCCAGCGTATCGGTTGGGAGGCGCATCAAGTCCTCAAGTGGGGCTAATCGCTCGGCGGCAAGTGCCTTGATGGTTTCGATTACCAGTGTCTGGATGGCCAGATCGGCAGCCGGGCACTCCTGGACATCCATAATTCGGATTTCGACTGAACCACGGTCAAAGCGCGGTATGGCCCCGCGGGAGTTTACCCACACGGGATCCAATAATTCATTGTCGTTGAAGGGCGCAATATCGGCGCGAATGGAATCATAAACCGTGCTGGTGTATTGCCTTTTGGAAAACACGGCTTCCGGGATGACCTTTCCGGTAATTGATGGTATGGCCTGCTGATTGGCTTTATAGAATACCAGTCGCGAATCCAGAAAACCGGTAGGCGCTCCGTCCAGGATCGGCGAGCTGGCGCACAAGGCGGGCAACAAGGGAAGGATCACCCGGATGGCGGCGTGAAGCTTGGCAAATTCTTCGTCGTCGTAAAAAGGAAGGTTGAGGTGGGTGCTCTGCAGGTTCGACCATCCATGCCCACGGCAGTCAAAGATCTTGTTGTAGGCCGAGTAGACCTCGTTGTTGTCATGTGGCCACAGCTTTGTTTCGTGAACGGGATTCATCCAGGGATGGGCCGCCGTAGGCATGAGCATGGCGTTCCATCGGTCCAGGATCCCGTTGACGCGCTTAACATTTTCGTTGAAGGCCAGCAGCAACGCCGGAAAATCGCTTTCCGGCCGCGTTGATTTCATTTCGATTACGTGCAGGACCAGTTCATTCGACCAGGTAACGACTCCATTCTCGAAATCACCTCCATATTCACCGAGTTGTGTCCTGAGCAATTCATCGGCAATGGGCCGGATGTTCAGGGTCTCCCGGTCAACGATCATGTACTCCAGTTCAATGCCAAAGGCCTGAAAAATGTGAAGCCGCGACGGTAAACTCATTTGGCTGTTTTGATGCGGTTGAGAATCACTTCCATGATTTGCTGGTACAAACGCTCCTTGAGAATCTTGTCTTCGGTTCCAGCATCGATGTTGGGATTGTCGTTTACCTCGATGACGTAGAACTTCCCGTCAACCTCCTTCATGTCAACGCCGTAAAGCCCTTTGCCAATCAGGGAGGTGGCTTTCAGGGCCGTCTTCAACAAGCCAGCGGGTGCCTGATCCACCGGCACACATTCCACCTGGCCGTCGCGCGAGGCTTCTTTCTTGGCACTCCAGTTGACAATCTGCCAATGTTTCGTGGCCATGAAGTATTTGCACACAAAAAGAACCTGGCCGTCTATGATGCCCACGCGCCAGTCAAACGGGGTGGGGAGGAACTCCTGGGCGATGATCAGGTCCGATTTTTCAAACATATTCTCGCACTCGCTGCGAAACTGCCCCAGGCTGTCGATCTTGACCACACCACGGGAGAACGCGCCGTCGGGCTGCTTGAGGATGAAAGGGAAGTTCATCTTCTGCGGGATATGGTCGCAATTCTCCGCGTTCATTACGAGCGTCCGTGGCGTCAGCACTTTGTTTACGTTGAGCAGTTCGTTAAGGTAAACCTTGTTGGTACACTTCGAAATGGACTCCGGATCATCGATCACCGCCAGCCCGAGCGCCTCCGCTTTCTTGGCAAAGCGGAAGGTGTGATGGTTCACGTTGGTGGTCTCGCGAATAAACAGCGCGTCGTATTGAATCAATTGATCGATATCGTTCTTGGTGATGAACTCCGTGTTGAAGCCGACTTCAAGTGAAGCCTTGTAAAATCGCTTGAGCGCCCGGTCATCGGATGGAGGGCTCGATTCGTCGGGGTTGACCAGGATGGCGAGATCATACTTCTTTTTATCGTCGATACGATAATCGCGCTTCCGCAGGAGATATTTTTCCAGGGCGCGTTCCAGAATAGGCTGGTCGGTCTCCGGCATCTCATTCAAGCTCACGGGTCGAATGCCCTGAAGAACCCACTTGGTCTTCTTGGCGAAGCTGGCACGCACGAGTGGCGCCTGGATGAGTTGAAAGAGTTGAAGCGCCAGTTTGTTCAGGTGTTCGGATTGCGTGGAACCAAAATAGACGTTGAACTCCACTTTGTCGTAGGGTTCGTTCTTAAACGTGGCCTGAATAAGGGCGTCAAAGTCCAGTGAGTCATCGCGGAGAATGGATGTAAAGCGGAAGTCCTGGATGGTGGAGACTTCGGGAAGTACTTTGTGTCCGCGCGCCTCGGCCAACAGGGAAACGTAATAGCCTTCGCTCTGATATTGATAGGATTGACAAAGATTGATCAGTTTGAGGTTTCTCACCGCCTGAAAAGCCTCATCCGTGATATACTGGGCAGGGGTAATCACCAGCACGTCTTCCAGGTGCAGGTTCCAGTGCTTGGGCTTGTCGACGATAATGAGTTTGGGCATGCGGAGGTATTAACGCGCTCGCCGGAATGGGTGGGTGGGATTCACTTGGGCTGGATGATTAACAAGTTAGCATCGTAGGTGACAATCCCCAACATGATGCTGTTCAGCAGCCGGTCGAAGGTGACACTATAATACTGTGACTTGAGGGGATTGGGGTTCATGGGATCGGCAAGATACACGGCTCCGGTGTTGTTGTCATAGCCGTTGATGATGGCAAAATGACCCACGGGTTCGCCTCGGATACTGTCGAACTTGTTCGTGGTGGGAATTTCGCGTGGTGTTCCGTACAGGTAGGTGGCGCTCAGCCCGGCAATAACGGGGGTGGACTTCCTCAGGTAGTTTTTGATGAGGTGCTCGTCGAGTTCGGCGTTGAGCAGTTTGCCGCCAGCCTGAAGGAAGTTGATGTAGGCCTTGCTGGCGACGACCAGCTTACGGCGATGACGTTTGAAGCGCATTTGCCGGCGCAGGTTATCGACAATCTTCCGGGTCGACAAGGTTGCCCAGGTGGGATCCATCACATGGAGATTATACGTGTAGATGGTCGCCTGGTAACCGCGCTTCAGCGCATGGCTGCCCATCATCACGGCCAGGGTGCCGCCGTTCTTCAATTGCTTCACCTCCTTGATTACCTGCTTAAGCGAAATGGGATCGTTGTAATAATGATACAGGGCATGCAGACAGGTGGGGCCACACGTCACCTCATCAGGCTGCGCCTTGATGTCGAAATCCAGGAAGAGCGCCTTTTGCTTCGACATGGTTCAGAGAAACTTTGACAGAAAGAGGTTGACGACTTCGACCAGAATGAGCAGAATGATGATCCACTCCAGCAGGTTGCTCTCGCGCTGCGCCGAAATTTCCCTGAAGACCCGCAGGTTGTCTTCGATGATCCGCAGCGTGTATTCCACCTCGCTGAACCGGACCCTCAGGTCGAAGTGCTTCATCAGGCCTTTGTGGAGATTGTCCAGGTATTCATTGTCCCAGACAATGTCGGGCGCGTCGAATATGTAGATATTATCCGCAATATCGTTCTGTGTGTTAAGCGCCCGCCCGATAAACTTCATCATGTTCCTTCGGTTGATGCTGAGTTTCCCGGAAGCCTCGAGGTGGTTGGTGAAGCCCCGGATTTCAGTCAGCAGGTTTTCGGACGTATGATGATAGTGGTCGAGCGCCACCGACTGGGCCAGGTTGAACATGCAGATGCGCACCACCTTCTCATCGATATGATCCACAATGACCTGGTCGAACCTGAAATCGAGCGGGCCCCCAGTCTGAACGGTAATGTCGTGCTCGTCGCGCAGCCATCCGTTGGGACTCTTGAGAAACGGGGCAATGGTTTTTACGACCATTTTGATCTCCTCTTCACTGTGTCCGGAAAATACAACCACCCCGTAATTAAAGTAGTACTGAAATTTTTCGGTAGTCAGGCAGTAGAACAGCTCCGATGAGGAATCCGCCAGGGGTTTGATCTCCAGAAAGGACTTGATGCCTTTAAGGTCAAGCTGGTTGGAAACGCGGATAGCGGAAAGTTTCATGGTTGAGGCAGAACCGGATTCAAAATTCCGTGACCAAAGATAGCGCTGAACGGTCGCTAAATAAACTGGATTTCACAGCCATGGCACGGAATGAGGCGGTTAACACTGGCTTGTCGCTCCTTGAATCGTGGAAAGCGTTAATTTGCCGACGAAATCATCCGCCATGAGAATACTTGTTTCGGGTCTTGCATTGTTAGTGTCCCTGGATTGCCTCGGCTGGGGAGCAACCGGTCACCGGGTTACCGGCCTTATTGCCGAACAATATTTAACGACGAAAACCAAGAAGCGAATAGAGGCTATCCTCGGTCAGGAGTCCCTGGCCATGGTGAGCACCTGGATGGATGAGATACGCTCGGATTCAACGTACGACTACGCGGTAACCTGGCACTACACCACCATTCCCGATGGAAAGAAGTACGAAGATGTTGCTTCGAATCCTGATGGAAAGGTCGTGGAGATGATTGAGAAGTTCATCGTTGACCTGAAAAGCAAAAAGCTAAGCAGGAAGCAGGAGGTGGAAACACTGAAGATGCTGGTACACCTGGTGGGCGACATCCACCAGCCGCTTCATGTGGGCAAGCCAGGCGACCGGGGAGGCAATGATGTTAAGGTCAAATGGTTTCGCACAGACTCGAACCTGCACCGCGTATGGGACAGCGACATGATCGATGACACAAAACTCAGCTACACAGAACTTGCCAATTCGTTGGGCAAGCCCGACAAGCTGACGGTGAAGAAGTGGCAGTCGGCCAGTGTGCGTGATTGGGCGCTGGAAGATATGGCGCTCAGGCCCTCAGTCTACAACATTGACAACGGGAACCTGGGGTATGCGTACGAATATAAGTACTTCTCACTGGCCCGGCAGCGAATGCTCCAGGCCGGAGTACGGCTTGCCGGGGTTCTTAATCAGATCTATGGGAAGTAGAGGGGGTAGGAGAGCTTAGATTCGGTCAACGATCTCATAGGGAAATCCCCGCAACGCTATCTTCAATGCACTCAAGGGCACATTCTCGTGCGTGACCTCTGCCGTCTTTTCTTTAAGCGACACCTGGGCTTCCTGCACTCCTTTGACGTTCGACAGAAGTTTCTTGACGGTGTTGGCGCAACCATCGCAGGTCATGCCTGAAATGTGGTAGGTATTTTTCATGGCTTCAAAGTTAGCGGGCTAACATCATAATCCCCGGTTCAGTTCCCGTAGCCTTGCCGATCTGCTTACATTCCCTATCTTCGCGTTTTGTTTGTATCCGATCCCCAAGCAATTCCCCGGAATGGACCACTCCTCACGCGGCGTAAATCGATGGATGATAGGCGCTGCGCTATCGATGGCAATCATTCTGCCCTTCACCGCCTTCTCGCAGGATACAACCCGCTTTGATATCCGGGACCACAGTTTCCTACTCCCGCAACCCTTGGCACCCTGGAAGTATTCCCATGCCATTTATTTGCAATATGTGGTGCCTCCCAAGGACTGGACACTCGATGCGGTGGTGGCCCCCATGTTCAGCTACACCGGGAAGTACACCCTGCCGAAAGGATTTAATGTGCAGGGTGGTGTTTCATCGCTAATTATTTCAAACCGCTTCAATCTCGGACCCTTCTGGAACTACACGAAGGGAAACTTTCATGTCGGAATCGGTTACCAGGTGGCGTTCAATTTCGGCGTGCTCCGAAACTTCGGGTTCAATACCATTCTCACCGGATGGGAAACGCAACCATCCCTTACCCTGGGATACAATTTTGAAAAAACAGCGCTGACGATCCGCGGCGACTTATACAATACACTCGACATCAGTCTTAACGAAGCCGGCAATACGCTCACCAACAACGAGCGCTTCGTGAACGGATACAGTATCCTCACCAGTTTTGAACAACGCCTCACCCGGAAGCGGGTTATGTCGCTGGGATTCAAGATCAATTACCTGCGCTATCATATCATTGCCTGGCCCGCGCTTCCGGCCAGCAAATACCGCTACTTCATGCCCGAATTCGTGGTGGGCCTTAATTTCTAAATGAGCCCCGGCATGAGACGATACGCTTCAATTTTATTCCTTTCGGCCCTTGTCGTGATGGGTTGCACCCAAAGTGAAATCACCTCTCCGCCCGGCTCCAACGACGCCAATCTTGCAGGAACAACCGCTATTCCATTTGTTGGAAGTAACACCATCAAGGCGATGGAAGGGATCTATACGTTGTCGGGCGGGGATGAAGGCCTGGGGTCAACTTTTGTCTGTAAAGTCTCCAAACACAAAGTGTCCTTTTTCAGCAACAACAACGGACTGCATATCCTGTTGAAATACGGTTATCGGGCATCTGACGGTTCGGTGCAGTTCTCAGGGTTCTACCGCTTCAGCGAAAGCCCGGTACAGGGCAACATCCAATTTTCAATTGCGGCCGCAGACGGTGTTGCGGACTTGCTCGCGGGCATTCCAAATAATTTGGTTATTAAAGGTGTGTTCGGTAATAGCCAACTTACGTTGCAGTTCCATCGTCACTTTTCTGATTACGCCACGAACAACCCCTTCATGGTCTTCGCCCACCACGGCATTCAGACTACCGTCGACCCACCCTACGCGGAGAATTCCCTGAACATGATCATCAACGCCGAAGATTACGGCGTTACGGGCCTTGAGCTTGATGTGCGGCTAACCAAAGACAACGTGCCGATCCTCGTGCACGATCCGACCATCAACACCCGGCTTACCAAGAAGGGGCCCCTTTTTGGATCGTGGGATCAGTACAGTTTCGCGTTTATCTCTCAATATGTTAAGCTCATCGATGACCAACGTGTTCCTTCTGTGGAAGAAGCCATCACGGCCTTCATCGATTCGACCACACTTACTTACTTCTGGATGGATATCAAAGGAAACCCGGATATTTTCAAATACCTCGAGCCTATTGTCCGCAACGGTTATGAGCGGGCCGCTGCCAAGAATCGGAACGTAGTCATCTTTGCCGGGCTCCCTTCGTCCGACGTGATCGACGAACTGAACAAGCAACCCACCTACAAGTCCACCAATCCGGCGTACGCTTATTCCGCTCCGCTGCCCACGCTGGCCGAGGAATCGGTCGACAAGGCCATCGCCAACAATTGCCAGTTCTTTGGACCTCGATACACCCTGGGTCTGCTGTTGACCGATGTGGAAAAGGCCCACAACCAGGGAATCAAGGTGATCAGTTGGACACTCAATGCGCGTGGGTTGATCGTCAACTACTTGCAGAATGGAAAGTTTGACGGGTTCATTACCGACTATCCGGCTTATGTGGTTTATGAATTTTATACACGCTTCTGATGATGACGATGCTGCACCATAGGAGAGTGGTCGGTCAGGTGATGACCATAGTGTGTATGGGTCTGGCAACAGTTGCCTCAGCGCAGTCAGTGGAAATCCCTGAAGCAAAGCAGCACCGTTGGGCCGTCTATGGTGGTATTGGCCCCAACGTGTATCTCAACAACCTGGAGATTGCAGCCGACAAGGTAAAGCCGCTGAACTATTCCTTTGTGGCTCGCCTTATGTGGCAGCCCGAATACTTCCTCAGCGTGGGGATCGAAACCGGGTATAACCAGCTGTATACGCTTTCAGGATCACATCCGGCGACCGGCGAGGTGAAGATCGTCAATTCAATTGTTCCTCTGCAGGGTGTCATTTCCATGAAGTTCTCAGAACGGTTTTACGGCAATTTCAACCTCGGCTTTGGCTTTCTGTTCAACAACGTGTCGACGGACAAGCTGGGGAAT
>JAYRNL010000037.1:0-7908 GCA_041912235.1 Cyclobacteriaceae bacterium | reverse complement strand
CTCAGGAAGCCGCTGTGCTTCATCGACAAATACGATGCGGTAATCCCCAACTAACCGCCGCAGGGTGGCCGTGTCGGGTGCAGTCAGCAGCTGGCGAACCGTCGCATCATCTGCATTCAGGAAGAGGTGGTCTTTGCCGCGCAACACCTCCTTAATGAGCGTCGTCTTTCCCGATTGTCGTGGACCCAACACAACAATCGCCTTCCCCGAAAAAAGCAGGCGTTCAATATCGTTCTGAAGAATGCGCTTAATCATGACCTAATCTCCAAATATAGATACTTTTTGGAGAATATAATCACCAAATATATATATACAATCCAGGAAATTCAGGCCGAAAATGACCCCTATACCAGAACCTCTCTAACCCCTGGGAACCATTGGAAATGACTCCCACACCCTGGCCCAAGAGGGGCAGGCCTTGAACCGTTGAACTTTGAACTCTACGCCGTCACTTTCCTAACGATCAAAGGCTTCACCTCCACCCTCATCGCCCTCCCCAACGCCTGAAGGATTACAATAAACTTATCGCTCCCCTTCCCTTCCACTTGTCCGACCAGTCCCTTCAGCGGACCATCCATGACTTCGACCTGCTCCCCAACCTGGATGTTTTCCGCCGGCAGATCTTCAATCAGGAGCCCGGTCTCGATGAAACGGACGATGGTCTCGTATTCTTTCGGATGCAGCTCCGCGGGCTTGTCGTTATGCCGTATCGCCCAGGCCACGCCGGGCACCTGAAGGACTTCATCGGATCGGTGATAGGGAATCTTCACAAAGATGTACGAGTTGAACAGCGGCACCTCCACCCGCTTCTTCCGGTCGCTCCACTGGCGCAACACTTTTTGCATGGGAAGAAACACCTCGAAACCCCGCCGCACCAAGACATCACGGACTTTCTTTTCGTGCCTGCTCTTGGTATAGAATACTAGCCAGGGAACCTTGGGAGTGCTCATTGAATGTTCGGACGAAATTTAGGTAAAAGCATTCGAAGGTTTAACGTTCGGCTTTGCCCGCCTTCGATGGAGTGTGGGTGACCACCGCGGAGGCGCAGCGACGCAAGGATGCGCAAAGCCTTTGCGTTACTTCGCGCCATTGCGTCTCTGCGGTGGTTACCCGCACCTCGACCGAAGGAACAAACTATCTTTGACATCGACGACCGGCAAAGTATATTCGAACCACCATCCACGCCATGAAATACATCAAGATCTCAATCTCCGTCCTCCTCACCCTCGCCCTCACCTACTCCTTGAACCGAAGCTGGAACTTCGGCGCCCCCATCCCTCCCCTGGGCAAATTCCTTGACCCCTTCCACGGCTTCTGGCAAAACGCGGAGACGGGCGAGGCGAAGGACCATGAGCTGAGCCTTCCGGGGCTGAAGGACAAGGTGACGGTGGTGTATGACAGCGCGCGGATCCCGCACCTCTTCGCCAACAACGACGAAGACCTTTACTTCGCACAAGGCTATATCACGGCCACCGACCGCCTGTGGCAGATGGAGTTTCAGACTCACGCGGCGGCAGGACGGATTTCGGAGATCCTCGGTCCCGCCGCACTTGACTATGACCGCAGGCAAAGAAGGCTGGGCCTCGGTTTCGGCGCGCAGAATGGGGTGGCCATGATGGAAAAGGATCCCGTGAGCAAAGCAACCGTTGATGCGTACACGGCTGGAATCAACGCGTACATCGCCTCACTTTCTTATGAAGACTACCCTTTCGAATACAAACTCCTCGACTACGCACCCGAAAACTGGTCGAACCTCAAGTGCGCACTGCTTCTCAAAAACATGGCGCAGACGCTGAACATGTCCGACAAGGACCTCGAGATCACCAACGCCCTGAAGTTGTATGGCAAGGATATGATCGACGTTCTTTATCCCGACCAGGAGCCGGTGTCTGACCCGGTTGTCGACAAGCCCGGCAGCTGGACGTTCAAGAACCCCCTGCCGGATACGTTGCCACTGGCTGTGCCTGATGTGCTGATCGCGGCGAAGCCTTACGAGAAACCGTCACCCGACGTTGGCAGCAACAACTGGGCGGTGAGCGGAAGCAAGACCGCTTCAGGCGCTCCCATCCTCTGCAGCGATCCGCACCTCAATCTCAGCCTGCCTTCGATATGGTACGCCATCCACCTCAACGCCCCGGGCGTCAACACCATGGGCGCCTCGCTGCCGGGTTCGCCGGCGGTGATCATCGGGTTCAACGACTCCATCGCGTGGGCCATGACCAATGCCCAGCGCGACCTGGTCGACTGGTACCAAATTCAGTTCAAGGACGCTCATAAAAACGAGTACATGAGCGACGGCCAGTGGAAGTCGGCCCGCAAGGTTATCGAAACCATCAAGGTAAAAGGTCAGGCGCCATTTGTTGATACGGTGACCTACACGCACCATGGACCCGTGCTTTATGATGAAAGTTTTCATGCCGAAGACGAAAGTGCGCATCTGGCCTTCCGCTGGATTGCTCACGATCCCTCGGAGGAAGTGATTATGTTTTATAAGCTCAACCGGGCAAGGAATCACCAGGAGTATATGGATGCCCTGGATTATTATTCCAGTCCGGCGCAGAACATCGTCTTTGCTTCAGCCGCGGGCGATGTGGCCATGAGGGTCCAGGGCAGGTATCCCGCCCGTCGCAAGAACGAAGGCCGCTTTATCCTCGACGGCACAAAGACCTCCACCGAATGGAAGGCCTTTATTCCCAACGAGCAGAACGTGATGGATAAGAATCCTCCCCGTGGATTCGTCAGTTCAGCAAACCAGTACCCGGTGGACTTCACCTATCCCTATTACGTGACAGCCAGTTCATGGGAAGCCTACCGCAACCGGCGCATCAACCAGGTGCTCGCCGCTTCATCGAACGTCACTATGCAGGACATGATCAATCTGCAACACGACAATTACAACCTGCGTGGCGCCGAAGCGCTTCCGATCTTCCTCCCGCACCTTGACCCCGCCACATTCAATGAAAAAGAAAAAGAGGCTTATGAGCATTTGAAGCGGTGGGACTTTAACAATAGTCCCGAGTCGGAAGACGCGCCGTATTTCGCCGCCTGGTGGCAACAGCTGATGCCGATGATCTGGGAGGAACTGGACAGCGCGCACGTGGCAATGCAGTACCCGACATCGTTCAATACCATTCAGTTGATCAAGACCCAGCCTAACCTTTCCTTCTTCGACCTGGTGGCTACACCCGAAAAGGAATCGGCCACGGACATTCTCAGGAAATCGTTCAGCAAGTCCGTCACCTTTATTGAAGACTGGAAAACCAGAAAGAACGAACCCTTGGTTTGGGGTAATTATAAAGACAGTTACATCGGACACCTGTTACGGCAGAGGCCCCTCAACGTACCTGTCAAGAGCAGTGGCGGAGGAACTTCGGTCGTGAATGCGCACTCGCAGACGCACGGTCCTTCCTGGCGTATGGTGGTCAGCCTGGAAAAGAGTGGTGTAAGAGCCATCGGCGTTTATCCCGGCGGACAGAGTGGCAATCCGGGCAGTCCGTATTATTCAAATATGGTTGAACCGTGGGCACAGGCTAAGTACTGCACCCTTTATCTCGCTACCAGTCCGGAGAAACTTGCCGGTCACGTGACTTCCACCACCCAGATAAATCCATCCAAATGAACTTTTTGAAACAACTCATCGCCACCGCATTGATTTGCCTGGCCTTACAATACTTCTTTCCCTGGTGGACCCTGGTGATCGGCGCTTTTGCGGCGGGATACTGGGCGGGTAACAAGGGCTTCCTCGCCTTTGTGGCAGGGTTCCTTGGCGTCGCGTTGCTGTGGCTGATCACGGCGATGATCATTGATACACAAACCAACTCCATCCTCACCGAGAAAGTCGCGCAGTTGTTCCCGACGAAGACGCCGACGCTCCTCTTGTTGCTTACCGCATTCGTAGGTGGATTACCTGCCGGCTTCGCCGGGTTGGCGGGGGCGCTGGTGGGAAAGAAATAGTACGGTTCAGCGATACGATAGAGTGCTCAGCGCAACTTTGCGTCGTTGCGTCTCCGCGGTGGTTACCCACTCGTTCGGGTAACCCTCCTACGTCGGGGTGGCCAGATTCGAACTGGCGATCTCCTGCTCCCAAAGCAGGCGCGATAACCGGGCTTCGCTACACCCCGTTGCTTCGGTCGGCTAAAGCCGACTTCGCAATGACATTTCAGTCTTGGTGGACAGACCGAACCAAGTGATCCGGCCGAGAGTCGAACTCGGAACCCTCAGCTTAGAAGGCTGATGCTCTATCCAGTTGAGCTACCGGACCTTATCTTTTCAAAAAACAACGCCCGCTTGGTCTCGACAAAGGCGGGCGGCTTGTCGCGGAGAAGGGGGGATTCGAACCCCCGGTACGGTTTAACCCGTACGACAGTTTAGCAAACTGTTGGTTTAAGCCTCTCACCCACTTCTCCGAGAGGCGCAAATATAAAGGTTTTCCCTCCATCCCTCCGACTGTCATCTCAAATTACCATTCTTTGATTCTGCCCTGATTCGATCTAATTTTGTCCGTTTAAAGATTGTCGATCCTGTAACTAATGGCCTGGTTCCGTTCCTTCTCGTGGGTTGAAATAGCGTTTGTTGCAGCCTTCGTCCTTTTCTACGCATTGTACATCATCCGCATGGTGCGCATCAGCCGCGCCCTTAACTCATCGATGTCAGCCGTGTTCATCAAACTGGTGCTGCGCACGGCCCTCTTCGCCCTGTTGATCATCGCCTACCTGGGCCCCTCCTTCGGCGAGGCCAAGCGCGAGGTACAATCGGTGGGCAAAGACATCATGATCTGCGTCGACCTGTCCAAATCGATGGACGCCTTCGACATCCAGCCCAGCCGCCTGGAGAAAATCAAATTCGAGATGAAGAAACTGGTGGAGTCGTTTAACAGCGACCGTCTCGGCATCATCATCTTCTCGTCGGAGGCCTTCATGCAGTGCCCCCTCACCTACGACCAGAACGCCCTCAACCTGTTCATCGAAACCATGAACACCAACCTGGTCCCGAGCACGGGCACGGACTTTGGGCCTCCCCTGAAGATGGCCATGGAAAAGTTGGAAGATCCAAAGACCGCCAGCGCTGACCCGAAGTCGAAAGTCATCCTGCTGATCAGCGACGGCGAGGATTTCGGTGAAGAAACGGATGAGATCGCTAAAGAGATCGCCGACAAGGACATCAAACTGTTTACCCTGGGCATCGGCACTGAGCGAGGCAGCCAGATCTACTCCGGACGCAGCCTGAAGACCGACCGCAACGGAAACCCGGTTATATCCAAACTTAACCCGGCCTCGTTAAAGAAGGTGGCCAACCAAACGGGAGGGCAGTATTTCGAAATCAATGAATCCGGTAACGATGTATCGAGGCTTATCAATACCATCCGTAAGATCGAGGGACAGGTCAGGGAATCCCGGCTCGTGGATGTGTCGGCCAATCGCTACTTTTACTTCCTGCTGGCCGCCCTTGCACTGCTCGCCATCGACGTGCTGTTGAGTGTCAGAACTGTGACGATATGAAACTGGTCCTGCTCATCCTGCTTACCCTGCTCATTGATCCCTCGAAGATCAGCGAGGTCAATAAAGCCAAAGAGAAGGCGAAGGAGGCCTATGCCCGCGGCGAATACAAAGAGGCCGCCACGCAATATCAAACGCTGGTGGATTCCCTGGGGGTTAGCGAAGAAGAGGTTTCCATGAACCTCGCCCACGCCTACTATCAACTCAACGACACCCTGAACGCGCGAAACGGCTACCTGGGGCTGACTAACAGCGCTAACCCGCAGTTCCGTTCGGTGAGCTATCAGCAGCTCGGCATGATGGTCCACCGGGAAGGCAAGCTCGAAGAGGCGCTCTCACATTTCAAAAGCGCCCTGAAGGCCAATCCCGCCAACGAAGATGCCCGGTACAACTACGAACTCGTGAAGAAGAAACTGGACGAGCAGCAGAAACAGCAACAACAGCAGCGCAACGACCAGGACAAGAAAGACCAGGAGCAGAAAGACAATAAAGATCAGCAGGACAAGAAAGACCAGAAACAGAACGAACAGCAGCAGAAAGACAAAGAGAAGAAAGAACAGCAGGAAAAAGAGAAGCAGGAGCAGCAGAAGAAAGAACAGGAGAAGAAGGACCAGGAGGAAAAGCAGAAGAAGGAACAGGAGCAGAAGAAAGAAGATGAAAAGAAGGACGAAAAGAAAGAGCCGCAGCCCTCTTCCGAAAAAATGAAGATGATGAAGATCAGCGAAGAGAAAGCCAAGATGGTCCTCGAAGCCATGAAGAACCAGGAGATCCAGTACTTGCAACAGAACAAGAGAAAAGCAACGAAGCCTAAGGATAAAGGGAAGCCGGATTGGTAGAAACGTGATCGGTGATCAGTGATCGGTAATCAGTGATCGGTAATCGGTGATCAGTAAACTGTGAACTGTGAACTGTGAAGAATGATCGGGGGATCCCTGAGCCAAGAGCCAAAGACCAAGAGCCAAGAGCCAAAGACCAAAAGCCAATATTATGAAAGAAGTATACCTCGTCTCCGCCGTCCGGACTCCCATCGGAAGTTTCGGTGGATCGTTAGCTAATGTTCCCGCGACCAAGCTGGGATCCATAGCGGTGAAGGCTGCCTTGCAGCGCATCAACCTGGACCCCAAGCAGGTGCAGGAACTATATATCGGTAACGTGATCGGAGCCGGCCTTGGCCAGGCGCCGGCTACACAAGTGGCCGTCGGCGCAGGACTGGGCTACGACATCCCGTGTACACTTATTAATAAGGTGTGCGCCTCGGGCATGAAGGCGATTATGATCGGCGCGCAGCAAATCATGCTCGGCGGCGCCGACGTGGTCGTTGCCGGCGGCATGGAAAACATGTCCAGCATCCCTTACTATCTGCTCAAGGCGCGCTACGGATACAAGTACGGCAACGGCGAGGTGGTCGACGGTCTCACCTACGATGGTCTTACTGATGTCTATAATCGTTGCGCCATGGGCGTTTGCGCCGACAATACCGCCAAGGAAATGAAGATCAGCCGGGAAGATCAGGACGCGTATGCGATCGCATCGTATAAGCGTTCGGCCGCAGCCTGGGCAGCGGGCAAGTTCAAGGATGAAGTCATCCCCGTAGAACTCACCGGAAAGAAAGGTGAAGTGACGCTCTTCGCGGAAGACGAAGAGTACAAGAATGTGAACTTTGACAAGATTCCCGGGTTGAAGCCGGTCTTCACCAAAGAAGGAACCGTAACGGCTGCCAATGCATCAACCATCAACGATGGCGCCGCTGCCGTGGTGCTGATGAGCAAAGAGAAGGCCCAGGAACTTGGCGTAAAACCCATCGCGAAGATCCGCGGGTTTGCTGACTCGGCTCAAGATCCGATGTGGTTCACCACCACCCCTTCCCTGGCCATTCCCAAAGCGATGAAGATGGCCGGCGTCGATAAGAAGGACGTGGGCTACTACGAAATCAACGAAGCCTTTTCCGCTGTCGCGCTTGCCAACAACATCAAGCTCGGTCTCGACAACAACAAAGTGAATGTCAATGGCGGCGCGGTAGCTCTTGGCCACCCGCTCGGCGCTTCAGGTGCCCGCATCACCATTACGCTCGCCAATGTGCTCAAGCAAAACAACGCCAGCATTGGGGTCGCAGGAATTTGCAATGGAGGTGGAGGGGCGTCTGCGATTGTGATCGAGAAAGTTTAAAGGGAAATAGCGACTATCCACTTCTACATTTTGCTGTTTTGAGTTTTACTGTTTTGTGGTTGGTCACAGGGGGCGTAACCGCAGAATGCAGAACGCTGAATGTAAAATTTAAAAGTGGGCTGTTAACTTCTACATTTTGCTGTTTTGAGTTTTACTGTTTTGCGGTTGGTCACAGGGGGCGTAACCGCAGAATGCAGAACGCTGAATGTAAAATTTAAAAGTGGGCTGTTAACTTCTACATTTTGCT